>NZ_JAKRFB010000007.1:0-92550 GCF_022348315.1 Alteromonas sp. MmMcT2-5
TGATCTGATCACCAAACGTCATGAATGTTCCTATCTTTTTTATCTTATTGATATCGCAATATTATTTGTGGGGATACCTCAGACTCTGACCCCAATCTTTGAAATATACTCTGACCCCATTATTTTGTGTTGTCAGTATTTGTAGACATTCTTATTCGATAAAAGCCTTAATAGATCTGACTTACTTTTAGCAAAGTGAGCGTTTTTTGGTAAACTCTGTCGAGTATTTTTCTAGTCGAAGTAAATAGGACAAACTAATGGCCGTATTCGGTACAGTATTCATGCCACAAATGGCACTTGCTACCTTTGTCAACGATAAGTGGACTGACACCGAATTTGTCAGTGCAGATAGTATTCAGCTGCACCCTGGTGCACACGTGCTTCATTACTCAAGTACATGCTTTGAAGGATTGAAAGCATTTAAGCACGAAGATGGCAGCATCAACATTTTTAGAATGGATAAGAATATTGAGCGCTTTGCTCAAAGTAGCCGTCTACTTAACTTGCCTGAAATAGACAAAGCGCAAGTCGAAAAGATGATCATCGATATTGTTGCAAAATATGCCTCTGAGGTTCCAGAGCCTCCAGGTTCTATGTATATCCGCCCTACGCATATCGGCACAGAAGCGTCTATCGGTAAAGCGGCAGCGCCATCAGCAAGTTCTATGCTATACGTCCTGTTATCGCCGGTTGGTGATTACTTTGCCGGCGGTTTGAAGCCACTTCGCTTGTTGCTTGACGAAACAGGCATGCGCTGTGCGCCGCACATGGGAATGGTAAAAAGCGGTGGTAACTACGCCAGTGCGTTGCCTCCTATTCTTAAAGCGCGTGCAGAAGTTCAGGCTGATCAAATTCTGTTTTGCCCTAATGGCGATGTACAAGAAACCGGAGCTGCTAACTTCCTGCTTATCGATGGTGATGAAATCATTACTAAAGGGTTAGATTCTAGCTTCCTACACGGTGTGACCCGAGCAACGATTCTTCAAATTGCCAAAGACCACGGCATGAAGGTGAGTGAGCGTGATATTACTGTAGACGAACTACTAGAGCGTTCAGCTAAACCGAACACTGAAGCAGCACTATCTGGTACAGCGGCTGTACTTACGCCGGTAGGTACTTTTATTCACAATGATAAAGAGTATCAGGTGGGTAGCGGTGAAGCTGGCCCTGTAACGATGAAGCTAAGACAAGCGTTAAATGATATCCAATGGGGTAAGGCCGAAGACACTCACAATTGGTTGGTGAAAGTGCCAAACTAGTCTAATCAGACACCCATTAAAAAAGCCTGCGAACGCAGGCTTTTTCGTTTCTAAAAAGGCACTCGATTACTTCGCTTTGCCTTGCTTAGCGACTGCATCCATCATTGCTTTGATAGCGTCAGCATCGCCAAGATATTCTTTAGAGATTGGCTTAAGGTTTTCATCTAGTTCGTATACTAGCGGCACACCTGTAGGAATGTTTAGACCCAACACTTCTTCGTCTGACATACCATCAAGGTACTTAACAAGAGCACGAAGACTGTTGCCGTGCGCAGCAATAATTACGCGTTTGCCTGCTTGGATGTCTGGACGAATAACGTCGTGCCAGTATGGTAGTACACGTTCGATAGTTAGTTTTAGACTTTCACCACGTGGCAAAATATCAGCATCTACATTGTTGTAACGCGGATCGTGACCTGGGAAGTGCTCGCTATCATCTTCAACGGCCGGAGGTGGGATGTCGAAGCTACGACGCCAGATTTTAACCTGTTCTTCACCATGCTTAGCGGCAGTCTCTGCTTTGTCTAGACCTGTTAACGCACCGTAGTGACGCTCGTTCAGACGCCAGTGACGCTCAACTGGAAGATAGTGCTGACCCATCTCTTCAAGTGCAATATTAAGTGTTTTAATTGCGCGAAGAAGTACAGACGTATAAGCCTGATCAAATGTAAATCCAGCATCTTTAAGAAGCTGACCTGCGGTCTTTGCTTGTGCTACACCAGTGTCGGTCAAGTCAACGTCGTGCCAGCCTGTGAAACGGTTTTCCAAGTTCCACTGACTTTCTCCATGACGAATAAGTACCAATTTATACATAGTTGGGTTACCTGCGGCGTTAGAGTGAAATAGTCTGAGATAATTCCAGAAATTGGACGTTCAGACGTATATTTAAAAATCTGCTGTTATCATCCTTGATTGGCGCTTAAAAATCCAGTTTATGCTGGTACAAAATCGCAGGTAAGACGTGTGTTTATCACTATAACTTGGGAATTATTATATAAAACGGGTAAGGTCTGGATGAGCAACTTTTATCCACTCTTGCATCGATGGCTCTTCAATAAAGCTAAAGTCTTCGAAGTCGAAGCCAGGTGCTACTGTACAACCAACAAGTGAGTAATCACCCATCGTTGCGGCTGCCTGAAAATTCCCTGCTTTAACAACTTCTACATAGTCAGTGCTTTGCCCACCAATGCGACGTTCCCACAACTGTTGTTTTTCAAGTTGAAACAGTTGTAGTGGAGCCCCTTCGTAGTGATTCCACACTTCATCATGTAACACGCGATGAAAACGACTAACTTGTCCCTTTAATAGAAGAAAATAAATATGAGTAAGCGCGGGTCGACTAGCATTGTGCACAAACGATTTAGTTTCGTTTTCAGAACGGAAAACTTGACGATAGAAACCTCCCTCGGGGTGAGGTGCAAGGTTGTACTTCTTAACTAGCGGGTGTGTCATGATAACTTCGTTATTATTTTTATTGCTTACTACTAATGCTTGTATATCTCAAAGCTTTCCTAAGCATGTATTAAGACATTTAATGTTTAACCTTCTTTTAAGCATACCGTTTGGTGCGTTATAAGAAAACAGAAATGTTGCATATTTGTAAACCATCTTAATCAGCAAGTACTCTGTGCATATGCGAAGCTTTCTTATCAATAAGCGCTATCTGCCCTAGTCAGCTTTTTCCAGCTGTTACAGCGCTTCTCCATAATCCATCTGTTTAAACCAATAATGAGAAATAGCTAAAAAAGCGATGCCATTACTAATAGTAGGTGAACTTTTTTTCATGTTTAGGCCGTACAAATTGGAAAATAAGGCGACTAAAAACACGTTGCTCGTTTCTTGCGTTGGCAAAATTGAAACGTACACAATATTCACGAACAGGCAAAGAAGGATGGTGAGCGTATGACATATAAGTCTTTTTCGCAGCTTGAAGTAAACGGCAAAAACTTCAAGGCGGTAAATTTTGACGGTATAGGCAGTAAATATGCGCTCGACAGGCTTCCGTTTTGTATCAAAATTCTTTTGGAAAACCTGATTCGTCATGAAGACCAAGAGTTTGTTAACAGCAACGATATTGAGCAAGTAGCAAAGTGGGACACAGATAATCACGTTGATTACGAAGTGTCTTTTGTTCCCGCACGCGTCATCCTCCAAGATTTTACGGGTGTGCCTGCTATTGTTGATTTAGCAGCCATGCGCGATGCGGTTAATCGTTTAGGTGGCGACGCTCAGGCGATTAATCCCCTCAATCCAGTAGAGCTGGTTATTGACCACTCAGTAATGGTAGATCATTTTGCTGAAGACGATGCGCTTGAAAAGAATACCGACATTGAAATTCAGCGAAATAGAGAGCGTTATCAATTTCTAAAATGGGGTCAGTCTAGCTTTGACAATTTCAAAGTGGTTCCCCCTGGTCGCGGTATCGTGCATCAGGTTAACCTAGAGTATCTTGCTCGTTGCGCGTTTACTAAGGAACAGGATGGGGAAACGTTGGTTTACCCAGATACCCTAGTAGGAACAGATTCGCATACCACTATGATTAATGGCCTTGGCGTACTAGGCTGGGGTGTGGGAGGCATTGAAGCAGAAGCGGCGATGCTGGGTCAACCAGTAACAATGTTATTACCAAAAGTGGTTGGCTTCAGGCTTTCAGGTAAGTTGCCTGCTGGCGTAACTGCCACCGACATGGTGCTAACTATCACACAACAACTACGTGAACATGGCGTTGTTGGAAAGTTTGTAGAATTCTATGGACCGGGTCTTAAGCATCTTACTACGGCAGACCGTGCCACCATCGCAAACATGGCGCCCGAATATGGTGCTACTTGCGGTATCTTCCCTATTGATGATGTTGCGCTAGATTACCTGCGACTCACCGGCCGAGACGAAGATCAAATTGCCCTTGTTGAGGAATATGCAAAGTTCAGCCACTTATGGCACGACGACCACTCAAAAGATGCCCAGTATCATGAGACCCTTGAACTTAACTTAGATGAAGTGGTTCCTTCACTTGCTGGACCTAAGCGTCCTCAAGATAGAATTGCCCTCGATAATGCAGCAGAGGCATTTAGAGAGTGGCATCGTTCGCAAATTGACGTGAAAGTGCTTGATGAAGAAACCGATCTCATCGCGGAAGCGGGGTTAGGTACAACAGACGAGGTGGACGAAGAACACGACTCGTTCGTGGAGTTCAGAGGAAGCAAGTTCAACCTTGAAGATGGCGCTATTGTAATAGCTGCTATCACCAGCTGTACTAATACGTCAAATCCATCTGTACTCGTTGGCGCAGGCTTGCTTGCGAAGAAAGCAGCGGAAAAAGGGCTAACTCGTAAGCCGTGGGTTAAGACTTCATTAGCACCTGGTTCGCAGGTTGTTACTCAGTATCTAGAAGATGCAGGTCTGATGGATCCGCTTGAAGCACTAGGCTTTAACTTGGTTGGCTACGGCTGTACTACGTGTATTGGTAACTCTGGACCGCTACCTGATGCCATTACCGACGCCATTAGAAAAGCGAAACTTACGGTTACCTCAGTTTTATCTGGTAACCGCAACTTTGAAGGGCGTATCCATCCTGATGTGGCTGCAAACTACCTTGCATCACCACCACTGGTTGTTGCATACGCGTTGGCTGGAAACATGAATGTAGATATCACTAAAGAGCCGTTAGGTAAGGCGAGTGATGGTTCTCCGGTATATCTGAAAGACATCTGGCCTACCGAAGACGAAATTCAGCAATATATAGCGGAAAACGTCACCGGTGATTTGTTTAAAGAAAAGTATGCAGATGTATTTAAAGGAAGCGGTGAATGGAATGAATTGCAGGTAAGTAAAACGTCAGTCTACGACTGGCCAGAATCAACCTACATTAAGCATCCACCTTTCTTTGAAGTAATGGGTAAAGAGCCTGAGGCTTTAACTGCAATTGAAAACGCACGATGCTTGGTTAAGGTGGGCGATTCGATTACTACCGACCATATTTCTCCAGCCGGCGCCATCGCAGAAGATAGCCCAGCCGGAGAGTACCTGCAGGCCCAAGGGGTTGAGCCTAAAGACTTTAACTCTTATGGATCGCGTCGTGGTAACCACGAGGTTATGATGAGAGGTACGTTTGCTAACGTGCGTCTTCAAAACCAATTAGCACCCGGCACAAGAGGCAGTGCTACCACACACTTCCCAAGTGGCGATAGTATGTCTATTTTCCATGCTGCCATGCGTTACAAAGATGACGGCGTACCAGCCATTGTAATTGGTGGAAAAGAGTACGGTACTGGCTCGAGTCGAGATTGGGCAGCTAAAGGCCCTTCTTTGATGGGGGTGAAAGCAGTATTAGCCGAGAGCTACGAGAGAATTCACCGCTCTAACCTGATTGGAATGGGGATTTTGCCACTTCAATTTAAGTCAGGTGATTGCGCGAGTTCTTTGGAGCTTAAAGGCAATGAGTCTTTTTCTATTAACGCTGTTGAACGTGGGCAGACTGAGGTTGAAGTTAAAGCCGTGTCGGATGAAGGAAAAACAACAACGTTTATGATGGATATCAGAATTGATACATCAAACGAGTTCACTTACTTTGAAAACGGCGGCATTCTGCATTACGTGATAAGAGAATACTTGAAGAAATAGCACGTATAAGGGTAGTGGTTAGCGACTTCTCTGTAGTGAGAAGTCGCTATGCCATGTGATGTTAGTAATAGCGTTTTTCGCAGATTACTTCTTTAATATTCGAGCCGATGGCAGCGCGTGTCTCACATCTCAAATCTTGGGCTTGTGCACCGTAAAGAGAGATATATTCTTCTACATAAGGCTCTAAAGCATTGATGTAGTCTTCAGGTAAAGCATTCTTTATCTGTCGGTAAGAACGGTTCCATTCAGCGGTTTTTTGTTCCATTGCAACATTCAACCAGAGCCAGCCTTCTTCATAATTAACGGGCGTCCCCCATCCTTGGAAATACATTTGCGCGAGGTAATATTGGCCTTCTTTATTTCCCATTTTTGCAGAAGCAGTCAGCTTCTCCAGTGCTTTTTCATACTTCTCTGCCTTCAGGGCGTGCAAGCCCAATTCTAAAGTAGATAAATATTCGGATTTCCAAATATGATTCTTAGTATGCGACTGAGCCAACGTAGGGGCTGAAAGTACAACTGAAGATAAAACGGCAGCTATTGCTAATAGATTTTTCATGTAGTATCCCTTCTTTTTGATAAATTTATAACGCAATTCACACTCATAGTGAACCGTCTTAAAGTACAGTATTTGTTTTACGTTACTAAAAATTTTAAGAGTTGAGTGATTAATCTCCACCAATAATTTGGACTTGTGCAAGGTCGGTGTCGCCTTTAAGCACTTTGAAAATTGCGTCTTGAACGAGGGTGCGCATGCCATCAGCAGCAGCCTGAGACTTCATATCGGCGACGCTGGCTTCTTTGTACACCATTGACCGAAGCTCTGGCGTCATACCTAGTAGTTCATGTACCCCTGTTCTACCTTTGTAACCCGTGTTTCCACATTCTTCGCAGCCTTTAGCGCGGTAAAGCTCTAGTGGCGTCTGAATATTCAGCTCCGCCATGTGCGCATGACCATACTGGCGCTCAATAAAGGCCATATCGGTTTCAGTGGCGATGTACTTTTCTTTACAGCTACTACATAGCGTTCGAATAAGACGTTGAGCCAGTATACCCACGCAGGCATCTGAGAAGTTCACAGGGTCGAGACCCAAATCAAGTAAACGGGTAATCGTTTCAGGGGCTGAGTTGGTATGCAGTGTAGACAGTACTAAGTGACCGGTTAACGAGGCTTCAATCCCCGCATGTGCGGTTTCTTTATCACGCATCTCACCAATAAGAATAATGTCAGGGTCAGCACGTAAGAATGCGCGCAGGGCCGCAGCAAAGTTGAAGCCAATCTTAGGGCTTACTTGAACCTGTTGTAGGCCGGGTTGCGTGATTTCCACCGGGTCCTCAGCGGTCCAAATCTTCTTTTCAGGCGTGTTTAAATATCCCAATATAGCGTGAAGCGTGGTGGTTTTACCTGAACCCGTTGGCCCAACAACGAGAAGAATGCCGTGAGGCTTCTTAATCATTTCTTCTAAACGTGCACGGTTGTTCGGTGCCAAGTTCATCTTATCAATAGGCATCGCACCGCCAGATGCCAGAATACGCATAACTACACCTTCACCGGCAACCGTAGGAATGGTGGCAACACGAACTTCAACAAGTTGACCATTCATTCTAAACGCGAGTTTGCCATCCTGAGGTACGCGTTTTTCGGCAATGTTCAAATTCGACATTATCTTTATGCGTGCAATAACCGCACTGTGGTGCGAATTAGGCACTTGGTTCATGTCGCGGCACACACCGTCCACGCGCATACGTACACGAGTGGGCGCATTTTTCTCTGGGTCTATATGAATATCTGACGCGTTGAGTCTTTTTGCATCGTGCAGAATACGGCTTACTAAGCGCACCACAGCAGGGGCGTCGTCCGACAGCTCATCGACTTGGTCGTCGTTATCTTCAGTTGATGTACCAATCTCGTCGAGAATATCACTCATCTCGCCGGGGCCACCGCCACCGCTGTTTTCCCCCAAATATTGAAGAATTAAGCTTGGTAGGCTGACAGCTATCTCGTAGCTATCAATACCCATGGCGCTCTCTATTTCCATAAGTAGCGCCGCATTATTAGGTTCAGCCATCAACACGATAGGCTTGTCATGGGCATCGGCAATGACAGCCACATAGTTTCTTTTTAAATAAGAAACATTCAGACGGCTTTCATTTTCGAACCTGTGATACTTATCAGGTAAATAAGGAATAAAAGGCACCTGATAGTGAATAGAAAGCGAGTTGCCAATTTCTTCTTCAGAGATGCGGTGTTCCGATACAAGACGCTGTATAAGAGCGCGAATGTCTGGAGTAGAACTTTGAATATCGTTTAATGTAGCTTCGTCTAATAAGCTTTTGTGAACTAGTAGATCGAAAGGGTTGTTTGTGCCGCCCAGTTCAAATCTGAACTTGTCGCCAAGAATAAGTGCAAGGGCATTGCCTAGCTTTAAATCTTCTTCAGTAAAACCACCACTGACTTTGTTGATGATTTGGATAACACCCATCAACACGCCCGCATTCATTATAGGTACGCATAAAATGTTCTGGGTTTTAAAGTCATTGTCTTTGTCGAACTTATCAGCGAAGCGCAGGCGAGGGTGAATGCTTTGAAGTAGTGCAGGATTATACGGGTCGTCAATAACCACAGCCTTTTGTGATAGGGCAACATAACCAGCAATCGACATTGGGCTAATTGGCACTTTTATTTCCAGTGTCTCTTTACCCGTTTTAAATCTCGCGACCAAATCTTGATGCTGACGTCGACGTTGAAAAATACTCATACGCTGGGCATCAAACAAACCGAGGATAATTGGCTCTAATAAGCCATATGCATCCAGTAACGTGGAATGGTTATTTAAAATGCGTTTTATTTGTGCAAAAGTTTGCTGGTTATTCACTACTTCCATATTCTCACTACTAATAATGTTGGCGCCTAGTCCTTTATGCATTTGGCATTACAAGTGCCTGTTAAGCTGGGGTAACAAGATATACCTATACCACGAAAGCAACAATACTACTTATAGACAGTTACATACACTGGTATAGCGTAAAAATATGTGTATAAAAAGCAAACTGCCTCTTGCATTGCTTCTGCCTTTCTGTATAATTCGCGCCCACTGCCCAATTAGGGCACGTAATTTTTAGCCGCGACCTCACTGCTTTTAGGGTGGTTGCCGAAGTAACGGATTCATCATCACTGATTAGCCTGTTGCTGGCGTGCTAGAAAAAAGAACAGGGTTCCGATTGGGAACCATCGGTTTACGCACATCCTTTCTTTCCGGAATAAATGGAAGAGAAAGGGTGAATTTTTTTGTTCTTTCGATTGGAGCTTAATCGATGCCAAATCAAAGAATTCGCATTCGTTTGAAAGCGTTTGATCACAAGTTGATCGATCAGTCTACGGCTGAAATCGTTGAAACTGCGAAACGCACTGGTGCTCAGGTAAGTGGTCCTATTCCTCTACCTACTCGCAAAGAACGCTATACAGTTCTGATTTCTCCGCACGTTAACAAAGACGCGCGTGATCAATATGAAATCCGTACTCACAAGCGTTTGGTAGACATCATCGAGCCAACTGATAAAACAGTTGACGCGTTGATGCGTTTGGACTTGGCTGCTGGCGTTGATGTTCAAATCAGCCTGGGCTAATAAGAGAGGGTTATAACAATGGCGATTGGTCTAGTCGGTCGTAAAGTGGGTATGACTCGCATCTTCACTGAAGATGGTACGTCTATCCCTGTGACTGTTATTGAAGCGACCCCAAACCGCGTTACTCAGCTTCGTACTGAGGAAACTGACGGTTATCGCGCTCTTCAGGTTACTGCTGGAACTAAGAAAGCTAACCGCATCAACAAAGCTGAAGCAGGTCACTTTGCTAAAGCTGGTGTTGAAGCTGGACGCACTCTAGTAGAATTCCGCCTAGAAGAAAACGAAGGTGCCGATATTGAAGTAGGCAGTGAAATCACTGTTGAAATCTTTAACGACACTAAGAAAATTGATGTAACTGGTACATCAAAAGGTAAAGGTTTCCAAGGTGCTATCAAGCGCTGGAACTTCAGTTCTCAGCGTATGACACACGGTAACTCTTTGTCACACCGTGCTCCTGGTTCAATTGGTCAAAACCAATCACCAGGTAAAGTATTCAAAGGCAAGAAAATGGCTGGTCAGCTTGGTAACAAGCAAGTGACTACTCAGTCTTTGGAAGTTGTACGTGTTGACGTAGAGAACGGCCTTATCCTAGTTAAAGGTGCCGTACCTGGCGCAACTGGCAACGATGTAATCGTAAAGCCAGCTGTTAAAGCGTAACGTCTGGGGGAGTGAACTGATGGAATTAACATTGAAAGACGCGCAAAGCGCTCTTGAAGTATCCGAAGCGACCTTTGGACGTGAATTCAACGAAGCCCTGGTACACCAGGTAGTTGTAGCTTACGGTGCAGGTGCTCGTCAGGGTACAAAAGCGCAGAAAACTCGCGCTGAAGTTCGTGGTGGCGGTAAGAAGCCATGGCGTCAAAAAGGTACTGGCCGTGCTCGTGCTGGTACAATCCGTAGCCCAATTTGGGTTGGCGGTGGCCGTGCTTTCGCAGCAAAGCCTCGTGACTTTGACCAAAAAGTTAACAAGAAAATGTATCGCGGTGCGATCAAGAGCATCCTGTCTGAACTAATCCGTCAAGACCGTTTGGTTGTTGTAGAGAAGTTCGGTGTTGACGCACCTAAGACTAAAGCTCTTATTTCTGCACTTAACGAATATGAACTAAATGACGTTCTAATCGTTACTCCTGAAGTTGATGAGAACTTGTTCCTAGCGGCGCGCAACTTGTACAAAGTTGACGTACGTGACGTAGCAGGCATCGACCCAGTGAGCTTGATTGCATTTGAAAAAGTGCTAATGACTGCTGATGCGGTTAAACAACTTGAGGAGGCGTTAGCATGAAAGAAGAACGTCTACTGAAGGTGCTAGTAGCACCTCACGTTTCAGAAAAGTCTACAATGGCTGCTGAAGCGAACAACACAGTTGTATTTAAAGTAGCTAAAGACGCGAACAAAGCCGAAATCAAAGCTGCAGTTGAAAAACTGTTTGAAGTTGAAGTTGAAGGTGTTCGTACTGTGAACGTTAAGGGTAAAACCAAGCGTCACGGCATGTCTTTCGGTAAGCGCAGCGACTGGAAAAAGGCCTACGTGGTTCTTAAAGAAGGTCAGGACATCGACTTTGTCGGTGGTGCTGAGTAAGAAGGGGATTAGAAATGCCATTATTGAAAGCTAAGCCAACTTCTGCCGGTCGTCGTCACGTTGTTCAGGTCGTAAATCCTGACCTGCACAAAGGTGCACCGTACGCACCTTTGCTTGAAAAGAACAGCAAATCTGGCGGTCGTAACAACAATGGTCGTATTACCACTCGTCACATTGGTGGTGGTCATAAGCAACACTACCGTGTAATCGACTTTAAACGCAACAAAGACGGCATTCCAGCTAAAGTTGAGCGTTTAGAATACGATCCAAACCGTTCTGCAAACATTGCACTAGTATTGTACGCAGACGGTGAACGTCGTTACATTCTGGCTCCTAAGGGTATGCAAGCAGGTGATGCAATCCAGTCTGGTTCGGACGCTCCGATCAAGTCTGGTAACACTCTACCTATGCGTAACATCCCTGTAGGTACTGTTGTACACGCAATTGAAATGAAGCCTGGCAAAGGTGCGCAAATCGCACGTTCTGCTGGTGCTTATGCTCAGATCCTAGCACGTGACGGAAACTACGTTACCCTACGTCTACGCTCTGGCGAAATGCGTAAAGTTCTATCTGATTGCCGCGCCACTATCGGTGAAGTTGGCAATGCAGAGCACATGCTTCGTTCACTAGGTAAAGCTGGTGCTACACGCTGGCGTGGTGTTCGTCCTACCGTTCGTGGTGTTGCCATGAACCCGGTTGATCACCCACACGGTGGTGGTGAAGGTCGTACATCAGGCGGTCGTCACCCAGTAACTCCTTGGGGTGTTCCTACCAAAGGTAAGAAAACCCGAAGCAACAAGCGTACTGATAAGCTTATCGTACGTCGTCGAAACAAGTAATAGCGAGGATTCACCATGCCACGTTCTCTCAAGAAAGGTCCTTTTATTGACCTTCACTTGCTGAAGAAGGTAGAGGCTGCAGTGGAAAAGAACGAACGTAAACCAATCAAAACTTGGTCTCGTCGTTCTATGATCATCCCAGATATGATTGGGTTGACCATTGCGGTCCATAACGGTCGCCAACATGTACCTGTCATTATTAGTGACGAAATGGTCGGCCACAAGTTGGGCGAATTTGCGCCAACGCGTACTTACCGCGGCCATGTCGCGGATAAGAAAGCTAAACGTTAAGGGGTAGGAAGATGGAAGCATTAGCTAAACACCGTTTTGCCCGCACGTCGGCTCAAAAGGCACGCTTGGTTGCGGATCAAATTCGCGGAATGCACGTTGAGAAAGCTCTAGAGCTTCTTGCGTACAGCCCGAAGAAAAGCGCAGCGCTAGTAAAGAAAGTATTGGAATCTGCGATTGCTAACGCAGAGCACAACGAAGGCGCAGACATCGACGAATTACGCGTGTCTAAAGTTTTCGTTGACGAAGGTCCAACTATGAAACGTATCAAGCCACGTGCTAAAGGCCGTGCTGATCGTATCTTCAAGCGCAGCAGTCACATCACTGTGGTTGTAGCGGATAACTAGGAGTAGATAATGGGACAGAAGGTACATCCTACAGGTATACGCCTGGGTATCAGCAAACCATGGACTTCTACCTGGTACGCTAATACTGCAGACTATGCAGACAACCTGTATAACGATCATCAGGTACGTCAGTATCTGACTAAGCAACTAAAGAACGCTTCACTTTCTAAGATCGTGATCGAGCGTCCTGCTAAGAGCATCCGTGTGACTATTCACACTGCTCGTCCGGGCGTTGTAATCGGTAAGAAAGGTGAAGACGTAGAGAAGTTGCGTAACTACGTATCTAAGCTAGCCGGCGTGCCAGCTCAGATCAACATCGCTGAAGTACGTAAGCCAGAGCTAGATGGCCAGCTAGTAGCTGACAGCATCTCTAGCCAGCTAGAGCGTCGTGTTATGTTCCGTCGTGCTATGAAGCGCGCAGTACAAAACGCAATGCGTCTAGGCGCGAAAGGTATCAAAGTTGAAGTTAGCGGCCGTTTGGGCGGTGCAGAGATTGCACGTTCTGAATGGTACCGTGAAGGTCGCGTTCCTCTGCACACTTTCCGTGCGGATATCGATTACGCAACCTCTGAAGCGTCAACTACTTACGGTATCATCGGCGTTAAAGTATGGATCTTCAAAGGTGAAGTTCTAGGTGGTCTACCTACAACTCAAGAGCAAGCACCAGCTGCTCAACCTAAGAAGAAAGGCCGCAACGCTAAGCGAGAGGGCTAATCATGTTACAACCAAAACGCATGAAGTTCCGTAAGATGCACAAAGGCCGCAACCGCGGCTTAGCAGCGGGTAATACTGTTGCCTTTGGTACTTACGGCCTTAAAGCAGTTGGCCGTGGTCGAATGACTGCGCGTCAAATCGAAGCAGCGCGTCGTGCTATGACTCGTCACGTTAAGCGTCAAGGTAAAATTTGGATTCGAGTTTTCCCTGACAAGCCAATTACTGAGAAGCCTCTAGAAGTGCGTCAAGGTAAAGGTAAAGGTAACGTTGAGTACTGGGTATGCCAAATTCAGCCTGGTCGTGTTCTTTATGAGATGGAAGGTGTTCCTGAAGCTCTAGCACGCGAAGCGTTTGAATTGGCAGCGGCTAAACTGCCATTTAAAACAACCTTTGTAACTCGGACGGTGATGTAATGAAAGCGACTGAACTGAAAGAAAAGAGCGTAGAAGAGCTGAACGCAGAGTTGATTAACCTGCTACGCGAACAGTTCAACCTACGCATGCAGCACACAACAGGTCAGCTTGAAAAAACTGATCAGTTGAGAAAAGTACGTCGTAACATCGCGCGTGTTAAAACCATTCTGACTCAAAAGGCTGATGCGTAATGACTGAGCAAAAAATTCGTACAGTACAAGGTCGTGTGGTTAGCAACAAGATGGATAAATCTATCACTGTTGTAGTTGAACGTTTTGTTAAGCACCCTATCTACGGGAAGTTCATCAAGCGCTCTACTAAGCTTCACGCCCACGACGAAAACAACGTATGCAATAAAGGTGACGTAGTAACAGTACGTGAATGTCGCCCACTATCTAAGAGCAAATCTTGGATGCTAGTTGACGTTGTTGAGAAAGCTGGCGTTTAATCGCTAACTTTTTTCAAAGTCTTAAAAAAGCCGCTCTCGAGCGGCTTTTTTGTATCTGGCGTTTTTCAGTCTTGATTCACACTAAGCACGAGCCTGCCCAGCACTGTCAGACAGCAATGTCTTGTATAAATCAGCGTAGGCTTTGGACATCCTTTCTATACCAAATTTACTTGTGACAAGCTTATACAAAGCCTCTCCATATTGTGCTCTTTCATCAGGGGATTCAATTAGACTAATTAAGCTCTCCCCAATTCCGTCAATATCTCCCGGCGCTACCATTACACCTGTCTCCTTATGCTTGATAACTTCGGGTATTCCCCCCACAGGACTAGATAACACTGCACATTTATTAGCACCTGCCTGAAGTAAAATATCGCCTAAACCCTCTGAATAGGAAGGATGAACCAGAATATCTACATTAGGGAGTATTTTGGCTACCTCTTTAGTAAAACCGCAAAGCTTCACATGCTCGTCTAGCTTATGGCGTTCTATAAGTGATTGATAGCTCTCTTTTAGATTTCCCTCGCCAAACAATAAACAGGTTACATTTTCATGCTTGTTCAATACATCGTGCATAGCCAAAATGATATCCGCTTGCCCTTTTTGAGATGTGTACTGAGCGAAGTTTGCAATGACGATATGGTCTTCAGGAATAGAGAATGTACGTCGCAGCCAACCGCTATCTTTGCGTTGGGAATACTCTGTTAAGTCTACTGCTGGATATATAACGCGCTGATGTTCTACGCCTTCACAATGTAGTGAAACCACTTTCCTCACACCTTCAGATACGCTGATAACTGCATCGAATTGTTTGTACTTATAAAATGAAAAGTGAGTTTCGGGGTTATCTATTCGCCTTGTGCAAACCGTAGGCACACCTGAAATTTTGGCGAGCATGGCACCCCATACATCCGAACCCCGTTCGCTGTGTACATGAATAATGTCTGGGTTAACCCCATTTACGACTTCCAGTAAACGCTTTACACATAGGAAGTCTGACTCACCGGCATACTTAATGGTATGCATTTCACAATGCCCAAAAGCCGTATGACGAATCTCACTGTCTTCAGCGCAAACCAAGTGAAGTGATATATCATCATGGTGCTCTAACGCATTGATGAGGTATGCAACTTGTTCTGCGCCACCGTGAAGATGTATGCCAAGTTCAATGTGAAGAACGCGTATACTCAAATGCCTTCCTTAAAATTTATTTAATATTCTGTATACGCTGCTTTTGTATTTAAGACCGTTTTTTGCGGCTTTTCTTATATGGTTGTGGTAACACCCTGCTGTTTAAACACCACTATACGCATAAAGCGAGTGATCAATATATTATTGCCTTTCTCAAATACACTATTTACTTACGTATAGGTCGCTTTGCCCTAGACGCGGGCTATTTAGCCACTACAATGTCGAAAGAATCTATCGGGAACTGCGGCACTAGATAGCTAGAATTACCTGCTTAACGCTGGAAGTGGGTGTTTCCGCAGTGCCCAGCACACCGTATTTGAAAAGCATAATTCAACATCGATAGTCGATCACTTGTAGTCGTGCCGTCGAAGTATCTGTATCAAAAAGGATGTATTTATGGTTGTTGCCAATACACGTGGCTATAAACCTACTCTACTTGAAACGCTCTGCCGGTGGGGATATTCGCTTGTATTGGCGATTGCGATTCCCTTCGCATTTATTCATTTATTGATAAAAGCCACGAAAGCAAGCGATGACTCGCATCGAGGGAGATTTGAGCGTTTTGGTATAGTCCCAAAGCCGCTCAAGCAGAATGGCTATTTGTTTCACTGTGTTTCAGTGGGGGAAGTCGTGGCTGCTTCATGCGTAATAAAGCGAATAATGCAACACGAGCCAGACGCGCAAATAACCGTTACTACAACCACATCTACAGGCTCTGCTCGCGTTCGAGATATATTCAAAGACACCGTTCACCATTTCTATCTGCCTTATGATTTGTCGCTGACTATGTCTTCAATGCTGAAACGCATTAAGCCCAAAGCAGTAATGATTACAGAAGTTGAACTATGGCCAAACCTTATTCACGTGTGCTGGAAGCGCAATATTCCCGTTATGGTAATAAATGCTCGCATGACTGAGCGCTCGGCTAAACGTTATAAAAAAATCGGACAACTATTTAACCCTATGTTGGCTAAGCTATCTCACGTATGTGCTCAAGGGCAGAGAGACTATGATAATTATGCATGGCTTGGTGTTGCACAAGATAAGCTAACCCTCACGAATAATATTAAGTTTGATCAAGCCGCAAATACAGCGAGCTCTTCTGCACATTTTCTTGGGTTAGCTAAGGGTGCAAGGCCAATACTAGTTGCAGGCAGCACGCACGAACCTGAAGAGAGCGTTATCGTTGAATCTGCAAAGGTTTTATGGAACGAGAACCCTCAACTACGGGTGATTATTGTCCCTCGCCATCCAGAACGTTTTGAAGCCGTAGCAAAATTACTTGAAAGGCATAATTTGAACTTCGTCAAAAGTTCAGAGGTGGATAACGTTCCAGACGATGTGAACGTTATCCTGTTGGATGAAATGGGTAAGTTAAATCATGCTTATGCGGTAGCAACATTTGCCTTTGTTGGCGGCTCTATTGCCGATAGAGGCGGCCATAATGCCCTTGAGCCGGCAGCATTCTCGTTGCCAATAATGATGGGGCCACACACCTATAATAACCCTGTTATCTGCGACTATTTAAAAGAATGTGGCGCATTAAGCATTGTAGAAGATGCTTCTCGCGTTTCTTCAACGGTGCAAGAATGGCTTGAATCACCCAGTAAAGCTGAAAAAGCGGGAATGGCCGGTAAAAAGGTACTACAGGATAACAGCGGCGCGTTAGATTCTACTTTAGCGTGTATACATCGCAGTATTCGTTAAATGCCGTCAGTCAAAAACAGCAACTCGTTGTTATTGAACAAAAAAGGAACCCCGCATTTGTGCGTCTGATGCACCAAATTAGGCGCTGTGACAGCTAAAAGATAATGAATAGGGACTTGGTTTTTAGCTATCTATTTGATTATACAAGGATTGTCAAAGTTGGTTCGCTGCTTGCTATAAAGTGTGCGACAGCGTAACAACAGTAAAATCCAAATAAATATGCACCTTTTAAAAAGGGCACTGCGTTGCGCGTTTTCCAGGGAGAGACCTCCTGCCGGTGGGCAGGAGGTTTTCTTACTTTTGCACTTCTACTTTTTCTTCTTTTCGTTCTGGTTCAATCAAGCTAATCACACGCCATCCTGCTTTAGGCTGAATACTGTTACCGTTGATAAAAGTATAGCTCTTACCTTCAGCGTTGATCGCAATGAGAGGTGTAGCGCGCTCACCATACTGTTTTATGTACTGCTCGTAAGTAAACTCTTCAGATAAACGGGTGGTTTTCACCATTGAGTCACGGGCAATGGCCGATGCTAAATACCCATAAGTAACGCCTTCATCGAACAGAGTAAGTTTTTTCGCGTATTGTTCGCTAACTTGGTGACTTGGTCGCGTAGATTGTTCGTTATTTGTCAGCGCCCATACTTTGTCTTTGCCCATCGTGTATTCAAAGTGATAAGCAATAAGTGGGTTAAGCTGTTTATAAGGCGACATAATCAGCACGGTACCGAATGTATTCAGATCAAGATGTCGCGCTGCATGGTCAGACATTGGGTTGCCAAAATATACTGGGATATCCTTCATACGCGCTTCTCTTATTGCGTCCCAGTTAGTATCTGCAATGGTAACGTCTAGCTTTTGATTTATCATTTCCGTCGCTAAGGCGCGGTTGAATTTACTGCCACCGAAAATCAGATAGCCAGTTGGCGCAGGCGCTCTCACCTTAAGTAGCGACGCAACAGTGCGTGAAGTAAGGCTCTGTACTACCACTGTTGCAATAATCACCATAAAGACAATAGGAACGATAATACCCGCGCCTTCATAGCCAATTTCTTCAAGCTTTAAAGAGAAAAGGGCTGATACCGCCGCTGCAACAATACCGCGAGGTGCAATCCAGCTTAGCAAGGCTAATTCGTTTAACTTGAGTCCGGTACCGACGGAGGACGCCAATACGGACAAAGGCCGAGCCACAAACATAATGGCGGCAAGCACTACAATGGAGCCCCAACCTACATCCACTACCGATTGTAAGTTCAAACGCGTGGCAAGCAGAATAAATAAGCCTGAAATAAGTAAAACACTCAGGGTTTCCTTAAACTCAAGAATGTCTTCTACGTCTACGTCCTTCATATTGGCCAGTACCATACCAGATATGGTAACCGCCAAAAGGCCAGACTCGAGCGCAACATAATTAGACGCTGCAAACACACCCAGAATAACGGTTAACACTGCGGTGTTAAGCAAATAGTGCGGTATCCAGTCTTTGCGAATAGACAGGCCAAGCAGATAGCCAGAAGCGAGACCAAGTACGGAGCCAATTCCAATGGTTTTGCCAAACGCTATTAGCGTATGGGTAATGGCGGTTTCTTGCGATGCAACGATAAACTCGAAAACCAGTACGGCGAGCAGAGCGCCAATAGGGTCTATGACAATCCCTTCCCAGCGTAAGATATTGGCCAAATTCGTTTTCGGTCGCACGGTTCTGAGCATGGGCACTATAACCGTGGGGCCTGTTACGGTAACAATGGCTCCGAATAGGAAGGATAGCTGCCAAGTAAGATCAAGACTGTAGTGAGCAGCAGTGGCTGCGACAAGCCAGGTTACAACCACGCCCACAGAGCAAAGGTTTCGAACCATGTTCCCATGACCCGCGATGTCGCTGAACTTCAGCGTCAGTGACCCTTCAAAAAGAATAATGGCAACAGAGAGAGAAACGACAGGAAACAGCAAATCACCGAATAAGTCGTCCGCGTTGAGCACGCCAAAAACAGGGCCAACCACAATACCGACAATTAACAACGGTAAAATAGCAGGGAGCCTAACCTTATAGGCTAAGTATTGGCAGGTAATTGACAGCAATCCAACTGCAACGAGTGAAAGAAGCGGGTCTGACAAAGTGAGTCCTTAACGTTTTGATATTATTCCATGGTATATCAGCCTAAACATTTGTCATACAGAGACTTTAGGCCAACCTATGTTTATAGCGATATACGCTTGGGCTAAAAGTTTAGACCAATAGACCTTATTTAGCGCACTAAAATGCATGTTAGAGAGTGGTAGGTTTGATATTATTCGTCACTTATCGTTCTTTTCGGAGCCTTTCATTGAACACTCACTTTAAATTCGCGGCTTTATCAGCATCGCTTGTACTAGCATCGGCATGCGCAGTTCAATATCCCATCCCTTCTGCACAGTTACAAATAAAAAATATCGTTGAGTTGCCGGAAGAACTTTCAGAAACATCGGGTCTATTTTGCGAAACGGACGGCATGTACTCATTAAATGACTCAGGTAATGCTCCCATCATTTATCGTATAAATTACCAGGGTGAAATTATTGAACGAACGCGCTTACCGCTCACCAATAAAGACTGGGAAGCAATAACCGCTGACGCTTCATCGTTTTACATTGCGGATGTGGGAAACAATAAAGGCAAAAGAGAGCAGGTCGAAATACATAAAGTAAACCGCTCAAATGTGAATGACATCACCTCTATTACGTTGAAATACGAGGGTAACGACGCTTCGAATAACATTCCTTATGCACATGATTTTGACTCAGAGGCGATGGTTAAGCATGGCGATGACCTGCTTCTTTTTTCTAAAAGTTGGAAAACTGGTATAACCCATATCTATAAAGTGAACGAAGACGAAGCTGAGCAAACCATTAGTACGTTTGCTTCCATTGATGGACTGCCGGGCGTGGTAACTGGGGTAGACTTCGATCAGCACCAAAATAGGTTTGTTATCACCGGCTATAAATCAGATCCATTTGGAAACTTTGCTACTTTCATGGCTCAAGTATCAAGCGACTTTGCCCTTCTTGATGTATGGCCGCTTGAGCAATATAAACAAGTTGAAGGCATATGCGTGGATAATAGCGGCACATATTGGTTCAGCGAAGAAGCTACGGAAGGGCGCAAAGCATCGTTGTCTAGCGCCAGAGTAATGCCATAACAAATAGCGCCAAAACAGGTAACGCCGTAACGAGCAACGCCATAAAAAAGCGAGCTGATTGAAGTCTGGCAGCCAATCCCCCCAAGCTTATTCACGATTGTGAATAAGCGCCCTTTCATTGTCAGCCGCTGTTCTTTTAAAGTTATCTTTTAGTCGATGTTAGTAAAATGGCTAATACCCAACTGCCTACATTCCTGTCTATACTGAAATTGTGATCGAATAAGTTGTAGCCAACCACAATTTGAGAGGCAGCGAAAAATGAGACGTTTAAACCAGTCCTTTTTAGCAATGTGTGTTTGCCCATGTCTATTAATGGCAGATGCAGCTAATGCCTCTGTGGTTGAAAAGGCTCAGCAATGGCTCAACAAATATTCGGACAGCGACGATACCTTCTCTTTGACCCTCACCAAAAATAAGATTAAATTCAAAGGCTGTAAGCAGAAGCAGTATCAATTAGCGTTCAGCCAAAAACTGGCACCTATGTTCAACGTCGAAGCCATTGTGCATTACAATAAAGGTCTGCTTGACTACGGAGTTTTGTCACAGCGTGTCAGAAGTCATGAATTTGAAGTAGTTAGCTGGTGGGATAGAGGTGATTATCGGTTGGGGTTAAGTCATAAAGTACGCCCCCGTCATGAGATGAGTATACCGGTTGCCGACACAATTCGTCTGCCTACTAGCACATCAGCTGGCCTTTACGTAGAAATTCCATTCAATGAAGACAAGCACCTTCTTACTGTTGGTGCTATGAGAGAGTCGTGGGAAAGTGAAGGAGCATCAATGCAATTGCCATGGCGCTCCAGCCGTGACAATCAAGTAAAAGTAGAATACGCCATCACTTTCTAAATAATGGCGCATAAGGTTTTTATCTCAACGATTTGTACGTAATAGGGTTTAAGTAAACTTAAAGCTTAAATCTGCTCACTTCAGACGATAGCTCTTGTGCCAGTTCGTCGAGCTTGTCACTCACGCTAACCAATATCTTAGTCGCATTCAGGGTTTCTTCACTTGATGCACTAATGTCATTAATGTTTCGACTGATATCTTCAACCACCGTAGCTTGCTCTTCCGTAGCCGTCGCTACTTGCGTGTTCACATCATTAATGTGAGCAATCTCTTCGGCGATATCTTGAAGCAGTTTGTCTATTTCATTGGTTGCGGTTACCACATCGGTTGTGCGTGCGCGACTTGACTCCATTTGCGAAACGGCAGATTTAGAGTCTTGCTGGAACTTATCGATCTTCACCTGTATTTCATCAGTCGCTTGAGCGGCACGTTGTGCAAGTGTTCGCACCTCATCAGCAACGACTGAGAAGCCTCGGCCGTGATCGCCAGCCCGAGCTGCTTCTATAGCAGCATTTAACGCAAGTAAATTGGTTTGCTCTGAAATACCTCGAATTGTATCGAGGATACCGCCAATGGCTGCGGTGTGTTCATCTAGCGATTGAATAACCCGAGACACATCTTGAATTTGACCCGAGAGACCGTTTATCGCGTGTACTGCACGTTGGGTAATTTCTCGACCGTGAGCGGAATTAGTTGTAGCTAGATTTGCATTTTGCGCAGCATGGGTAGCTGACTGGGCTACTTCATTTACCGTACTGCCCATCTCTGTTAGCGCGGCTGCCGCCTGTAAGGTTTGATCGCGCTGGCTCTTGGTAGAGTTTTCTGTTTGATGAGACTGCTTCGCAACATCTTGTGCTGACGCCTTTAGTGCGTGACTTGTTTTCGCCACTTGCGAAATGGTGCCGTGAAGGTGATCAATAAAGTTATTGAACCCTTCCACTAATCGGGCAATTTCCTTTTGTTCTGGCATAGGAATACGAGAGCGTAAGTCACCTTGTCCTCTGCCAAGCTGCTGGAAAACATCGGCCAGTGATTCAAGTGGCTTGGTAAGCGTGCCTGCTAGCCAAATACCAATAAGTGCGAAAGCGCCTGCTATCACCAAAGCCCAAATAATAATCTGGCGGCTGCCTGCATTTAGCGATGCGTAGAGCTCATGCTCAGGTACTTGTGCAACCACGTACCAGCCGGCTTTTTCCACATAGGTACTGGCAAACAGTTGCGTGTCGCCTGCCGCGTCGCTGGTGGCCATAGCAAAGCCCTGACGATTGAGTAGTCGCCCTGATGTGCTTGAATCGCTTATGGACGCTAACTTAGCCTTTCCTAATAACTCGGTATTGGGATGCGCGATAATGGTGCCGTTTCCGTCAACAAGAAAGACAAAGCCGGTTTGCGCAATTTTCACCGCATTGATGATATCTAGCAGCTCATCGACCGATTTAGCGACACCCGACATACCTCTGCCGTTTACTTGCTGGTAATTCGCAAAAAGTCGGTAACCTTGACCCGGTTCGTTGTATAGGCTTAGTGAAATTGGTTCGCCGCTATTTTTGTAAGCGAAAAACCACCCATCAAATTCATCGTTTTGTAGCACCCGCAAGAAACCATCTTGGTTCCAATATTTGTAGGTGGTTCTGTCTACAAATGAGGCTACCGTTAAATCGTTAAATTCAACGATATTACTTAAATAGCTAAGGAGACGGCGTTCGCCAGCGCTATCTGCGCCTGCCGACGACCAGGCAAGAATGTCGGGGTTAGAAGCAATGCCGTGAGCAACGGTAAGCATTACATTTGCTTCCCTGTCCACTCGGTTACCAACCTGTTTAAGTAATGAAGGAAGCTGAAGTTCTTCCATGTTCTCTTTAACGAGGTCACGGGCAATCCATTGGCTAATAGAACCTACAAGAATAGCAGCAGCGAGCACCGCCACAATAAGAGAAATAATGAGTTTTTGTTTTATACTGAAAGTCATGACTTTCGACCACGTAAGTTAATGCTGAAATTTATGATCAAGGGTGACGTGGCATTGCAGGCACAGCAACGTCTGATAATGAGTCCTAGGCGGGTCAGTACTACTCTCTGATTCTTACGCTAGTGCTATTGTTATTTTTAAAGCGCAGACAAGTTATCGACCTTTTCCCTGCAAGGTTTATACTTTTTGCTAGGGCAAAGAGATTGTGAAGCATAATTGACCAATAGGTCAATAGAAAGATGAGGCTTTACAAAAACGTCAGTTATAAAAAAGCCCTCTGCTTTACGAAGAAAACAAGAGGGCCAATGGCGTACTGAAGCTAAATATTTAATTAGCCACAGCTAGGGCCTGTTGCTCTTTGATGTACAGCGAATAACAACAGGACCTAGGAAGGGTAAGTGCGTTAACTTACTCTTTGCTTTCCTTAGGAATAGGGAAACCACGGTCACGCATCAATGCGTCTACCTTGGCGTCACGACCACGAAACTTGCGATATGCTTCAGCTGGATCCATTGCGTTACGTACGGCGAATAGATATTTCACTAAGCGATCGCCTACTTCTTTATCGTAGAAACCACCCGGTGCTTCCATAAAGGCTTCTGCTGCGTCAGCTGTAAGAACTTCTGCCCACATGTAGCCGTAATAGGCCGCAGCATAACCTTCACCCGAGAACACGTGACCGAAGTGAGGTGAACGGTGACGCATAACGATTTCTTCTGGCATACCAAGCTTCTTAAGCTCTTCACGCTCAAAAGTATCAGGGTCAATCTTGCTAGGATCGGTAGTATGATACTTCAGGTCCATAATGGCAGAAGCCATGTACTCAGTGGTTTTGAAGCCTTCATTAAAGGTTGAGGCCTTCTTAATCTTTTCAACTAGTTCTGCTGGAATTGGCTCGCCTGTTTCATGGTGAACCAGATAGTTGTTGATTACCTCATCGGTGGTCAACCAGCGCTCTAATAACTGAGACTGGAACTCAGTGTAATCGCGTACGCCAGAATGCGAAGACGGGTATTCTACGTCAGACGCTAAGAAGTGAAGGGCATGACCAAATTCATGGAAGTAGGTTTCAGCATCATCCCACGAAATAAGTGTAGCTTCGCCATCAGCACCTTTCACGAAGTTCGAGTTGTTTGAAGACAATACGGTCTTCTTACCATCGAACGTGGTGTAAGAGCGATACGTCGTTGCCCAAGCACCAGAGCGTTTACCTTGGCGTGAGAATGGGTCAAGGTACCAAAGACCGATATGCTCACCGCTGTCTTTGTCAGTTACTTCCCATACTTTCACGTCTTCGTGGAAAACGGGTACTTTGCCTTCTTCAACAGGTGTGAAGTTGAAGTTGAACAAGCGACCTGCAACGTAAAACATCGCTTCGCGCAGCTTATCAAGCTGTAAGTACTGCTTTACTTCGTTTGAATCTAGGTCGTACTTCGCTTGGCGCACTTTTTCTGCATAGAAGCGGTAGTCCCATGGCGCAATAGTAATGTCTGCACCTTCTTCATCGGCAATGGCCTGCATGTCGGCCACTTCTTCTTCAACGCGAGCAATAGCGGCAGGCCATACTTTCATCATCAGATCCATGGCGTTTTCTGGATTCTTCGCCATACGATCTTCTAAACGCCACTGTGCGTAATTTTCGTAACCTAACAGCTCAACGCGCTCATCTCGAAGGGTTAGGATGCGCTTGATAATGTCATTGTTATCAAACTCGTCGGCATTGTCACCGCGGTTGTAGTAAGTACGCCATACTTTTTCGCGAAGCTCACGATTGGTTGAGTAGGTCAAGAACGGGTCCATAGACGAACGCGTATTGGTAATCGCATACTTACCTTCTTCGCCGCGAGACTCTGCTGCCGCTTTAGCTGCCTTTACAAACGAAGCGGGTAGGCCGTCAAGCTGGTCTTCAGTAATATAAGTAACGTAGTTTTCTTCGTCTGCTAGCACGTTGTTAGAAAACTTGGTGTGCAGAGTAGCAAGTTCTTGGTTAATTTCAGCATAGCGCTTTTTCGCTTCGCCATCTAACGTTGCACCGTTGCGCGCGAAGCTGTTGTAAGTCATCCACGTAATACGCTGTTCTTCTGGCGTGAGCGATTTCAGTTCATCAGACTCGTACACCGTTTTCACTCTTTCAAAGAGTTTTTCATTTTGCGTAATTTGAGTGAAGAAAGCTGATAGTTTTGGTGACATCTCGGCCTGAATTTCGCGGAATTCAGGGCTAGACTTGTTTGAGCTCCAAATGCCGTAATACGTGAATACGCGACCAAGCTCTGCACCTGCACGCTCCATTTCAACAATGACGTTTTCAAAGGTTGGTGGCGCTTCGTTATTTGCGATGGCTTCGATCTCTTTAAGATTCAGTTCCATGGCTTTTTCTAGCGCAGGCTTCAAATCTTCCAAATTCATTTTATCGAAAGCAGGCACGCCACCGTACGGGCCTTTAAACTCTTGAAGCAGCACGTTATCAAACTGTGCTTGTTGAGATGTCGCTGTATTTTGTACATCTGTGCTGGTGGTCTCAGGTGCTTTTTGTTCTGAACATGCACCGAGTGCAACCACAACCGCCATAGCGGTGAGTGATGATTTAAATTTACCCATGAGTTTTCCTGTCTGTTTTTATCTATACGTTTTATGACAAAAACCATCTTAAGATAATGTAAAAATAAGTTAAATGCTCTTTAACGTAATTCCTTGCAGCACAGCGGTTTGAAGAGAAATCGCGCTGATATGCAATTCGTCGAAATTGGTCAAATTTTGATTGGCTTTATGCTGGTTGGAAATTACACTGCGCGCGTTCTGAATAGCTGTCTTCCGCAGCTCGTAAACCACTGACTTTTTTACTGTGATCATCATGTTTGAATTACTTCTTCACGCGTTTCCCGTTGCATTCGCTTTGGCCTCCTTTTGGTCGAACACTGAACGTAAATTACTGCTACTGAATTTAGGGTTATGTATTGCTATTGGCTCACTTTTGGTTTTCGAGCAAGCGTGGGGAGGAGCTGTAGTAATTACGGTGGCGGGGCTGAGTACCAGTTATCGTTTAATAAAACAAAAACTTCTGTCTCCTGTGGCAACCTACATTACATTAATCTCTATGATGGTTATTGTGCTGACGGTGAATAACCTAACCGGTAAAACATCGTTAGTTGAAGCTATGCCGGTGTTAACTTTTATGGCATACCGGTTTGGTGAACTTCACTGCAAGGAAGCGGGTTTAAGGGTATGCATGATCATTGGCTCCATCAACTTCACTGCGTACGGAATAATTACGCAAACGTGGGGATTAGCCATTACTGAAGCCCTGTTTGCAGCCTCGAACCTGTGGTATTACATGAAGCTAAGACGTGCCATGCGTACCAGCCCTGTTTGAAGCATAAAATAGTTCATGTCAGACCGATAACTGGACTAACCTAATGACAAGAATGTGGACGTACTGAAACCGTTGCTTGTATTGAAACCATAGCCGCTTTGTGATTTATTGCGTCTTTAAAGGGAATCAAACTTTCACAGGGAAGACGATGCAACGCAAACCCATCGACAAGGCACTATTTCTTGGTGTTCCAGTGTTTCTACTGGCTCTTTTTATTTTAAATATCACTGCAGAAGGTGAAGTTAAACTAGCGGCTATCCTAGGTAGTGTTGGGCTATGTATAGGCTTTTTCTCTTATTTAAGAAGCAGGCGCTTCGGTAATAGATATCCCATTGAAAAATTGATAGAAAAAGATGGTGATTTTGTGGTGTTTCATTTTTTACAGGGACTTGATCGCCAGCCCCTCAGGGTGAACGCCAATACTATCTATGCGCTTAATTTTTCTCACCATTACCTTGGAGTCATTTTGGAAAGCGGCAACGGTAAAGGGTTTGACTTTCACTATCCTCATAAGGAAGCCGTAATAAAAGCGAGACTTCAAGTGGTGCTAGGTGATGATGGATTTAACAACGTAAAAAAGAATGTCTAAATAAAGCGAAAAAAGTGTAAAGCAAAAAAAGTGTAGAGCGAAAAACAGTGTAAAGAGAAGCCCGAAAGTAATGTTTACTCGCGAGCTTTTTTAATTTATCACTGTAAAGACTTACGCAAACACCACGGTCTTATTTCTATGAATAATCACGCGGTCTTCTAAGTGGTAGCGCACGCCATGAGCTAATGCCGTTACTTCACAATCTTTACCCTTACGCACCATATCAGCTGCACTGTCGCTGTGACTAATACGCTTAACGCTTTGCTCAATAATAGGGCCTTCATCTAAATCTTTAGTTACGTAGTGACAGGTTGCGCCGATTAGCTTTACGCCGCGATCATAGGCTTGCTGGTAAGGCTTAGCACCTGCAAAGCTCGGCAAGAAGCTGTGGTGAATGTTAATGGCTTTACCTTGCAGTTCTTGGCAAAGCGTATCAGGTAAAATCTGCATAAAGCGGGCAAGCACGGTCAAATCAATTTTGTATTCTTGAAGTAAGGTCGTGATTTGCGCAAAAGCGGCTTCTTTCCCTAACGCTTTAAAGTCTACCCAATGGAAAGGGACTTTGTACCAGTCTGCAAACTGTTTCATTTGCGGGTGGTTACCAATAATAACCGGAATATCACAGTGTAGTTCGCCTGTGTGCCAGCGGTGAAGCAGGTCAACTAAACAGTGAGACTCAAGGCTGGCAAGCAGAGCGACGCGCTGTTTTTTGCTGGAGTCGCTTAGCTTCCAGTTCATCTGATATTCGTTAGCAAGCGGGGTGAATTCTTTAACAAAGCTTTGATGATCTAACTTTAGCGAGTCGGTGCTAATTTCATGGCGCATGAAAAAGCGGCCGGTTTGTAAGTCAGTGTGATGGCTTGCTTCAACGATGGTAGCGTTATGGTCGGCCAAAAATTGCGACACGCTGGCAACGAGCCCAATTTGGTCTGGGCAGTCTATTACTAATCTAAATGTTTGTTGCATTTGGGCAGTTTGAATAAAAAAACAGGCTTTCTTTTTACCTGTGCCGCCATGCGTTGTAAAGGCGACGCGATACTTTAAACCAGCTTAAATTGCTATAACTCATAATCACACGAGGTCTTAAGCTGAAAAGGTGCGAGTCAAATGGCCATCAGTTTACCCAAGTCAGCACGGTATTGCGTTTGCCTTTACTCGTCGGTTATGCCTCGGCGCAGCTTTTCTCTTACCGACATATTGTGTTTCAACGGCCAAGACTGGCGGATAGGGTAGGTTACCCCCTGCGGTGTAGAGACAGACTCAAAAAGGTGAAATGCCGAAACGTGAACGTCTACATTGGGGCTGTAAAGGGGAAGAGGCAAGCTCGACGTAGCCTTTCTAACAAGCGTAACGTGAGGCTTATATTCTCTGCTTTCTACCTCTATTGCCGACTTGCGGGCTGCTTTTCGCGACAATTTGGCGAGTTCACCTAGCGCCTTTGGCGCATCTGCCGGCGAAGCGAAGAGTATCTTAGGACCGTTCCATAATCCCGTCGCATCGAGGGTTAGAGAAAAGGGTTCGCTCACAAGCTGATCGAGTTCATACACCAACGCTTCGTGCTGCCGATGATTTATCTCACCTAAAAAGCTAAGCGTTATGTGGAAGTTCGCCGCCGGCACTGCGTACGGTTGCGCGGGCCCTTGGCTATTGGTGTTGTCGTAGCGCGCATTGGTAGACTTTCGAGAGCGGGTATACTCGCTTTTTACCCATTGACGGGGCATAACTTCAGGCAATGCCTGTTGGCGCCAGCTATCTAGAGCAAGTTTTTCTGTGGCGCTAAGATCTAAACCAATAAAGCTTCGCATAGCTTTCCTCCTTCCAATTTGCCCTTTAGCTTGTACATCACGTTAATGTCCATACAAACCTAAGTTTATCATGGCGCTACCTGCGATTTCCAAAACAAGACGCAAGTATTGAGCTATTTGCCAAATTTAAAAAAATAGCAGTGATGTTCGGGTGCATTGCTCAAATCAGGTACACTATACCCATCAACTTATAACACCTTTATGCCCTTTATGTTACAGCCGTTTTCTCACTTACCCGCTTATGAACTCGTTACGCCGCTTGAAGAAGCTGTAGCCGCTAGCAACGTCATCATAGGGGCTCCTCCGGGCGCGGGAAAGTCCACCGTACTTCCTTTGTCACTGCTGAAATCATCGCTTAAAGGAAAAATATTACTTATGCAGCCACGGCGCGTGGTGGTGAGAAACCTTGCGGACTATTTAGCTGGGCAATTAAATGAAAATGTGGGCGAAACGGTTGGCTATCGCATTAAGGGGGAGTCGAAAACATCGTCTGCCACTCGGCTTGAGATCATAACCGAAGGGGTGCTGACTCGCATGATTCAGCAAGATCCTGAGCTTGCTGGAGTAGCTGCTATTGTCTTCGATGAATTTCATGAACGCAGTATTCACAGTGACTTCGGTTTGGCACTAGCGCTTGAAGTACAGTCGGGGCTTCGCGATGACTTACGATTAGTTGTAATGTCGGCTACCTTGGATGTAGCACCCCTTCAAATGTTGCTAAATGCGCATAGCGTACTGCCAGTAGTAAACTTGAATACGCAAGGGCGCATGTTTCCCGTTGACATTCGCTACACACAAGATGTGCAGGCGCATGAGTTAGTACCCAAAACCTGCAATATCATAAAGCAGGCAGTAGGCGAACACGACGGTGATATTTTGGTTTTCCTACCTGGGCGAGGAAGCATTAATGCCGTTGCTAAGGATATAAAAGGCGTTGCTGAGAGTGCGGGCATAGCCGTTCACATGCTCTATGGAGCGTTAAGTAAATCTGTGCAACAAGCCGCTATTACGCCAGACCCGCAAGGCAGACGAAAAATCATATTATCTACCAATATTGCTGAAACGAGTCTTACCATTGAAGGCGTGACGGTGGTTATTGATAGCCTATGGGAAAACAGTGCTCAGTATCATCCGTCCAGTGACATAACTGCGCTTACCCAGCAGCGCATTTCGCAAGCATCCGCCATTCAAAGAGCGGGGCGCGCGGGGCGTGTAATGGCCGGAACCTGCTATCGTTTGTGTAGCAAAAGCAGCTTCGAGCGTTTGGCCAAACACAATGCGGCGCAAATTGAAAAGGAAGACTTAAGTAGCTTTTTGCTTGATACCTTAGCCTGGGGCAGTAGCCCAGATACCTTGGCATTGTTGACGAAGCCTACACAAGCGCAGCAACAGGTTGCACAACAAAAGCTTCAGCGCGTTAATGCTATCTCACAATCCAGTATTACTCCCTATGGAAGAGCGTTGGCCCAGTTACCTTGTCAACCTCACTTATCCCATTTATTACTCACCGTTAAACAAGGGATTGATGGGCTTTGTGCTGATGACAACGACGCGCTTCGTCACGCTGCTCCCTTTGTTGTGGCTCTTAGCGAGAGTAATATCAGTGTAGGTGGCGCAACAAATGTCATGGATGCGCTGCTCCACGCCAATAGCAACACGCGCAGTCAGCTTACACAGCAAGCTACCCGTTATGCGCGCTACGTGCAAAATAATGATGGAAAAGCACAACGCTTTAAGCCTGATATTAACGAACTAGACGAGCAAGCCCTTGGGCTTTGTATCGCTATCGCATTTCCTTTGCAGGTGGGCTATAGGCGCAGTGCGTCAGATAAATCGGCAGAGAGCTCGAATACAACAAATGGTAAGCCTAAGACCGGTATAGTCGAATACAAACTGGCAAGTGGCAAAGGTGCAGAGCTCACTGCCGCTGGCAGTGCGTCCATTTTTAATGAGAGCGAAAATGGCGATGGACCATGGCTGGCGGTGCTTGATGGGCAGCTGATAAAAAGCACGGTGGCAATACGCTTGGCACAGTCAGTGCCTGAAAGCTGGTTGCGTTTAGCCTTTCCTGACGCGTTCAAAGAAAAGCGCAGCGTTATTCTTAACAGCGATACTGGGGTAATGGAAGCCAGAGTAAGTACGGGCTTTTATGAGATAACGTTAAATAGCACACCGGTTTCTGGACAGGAAAAAAGTCGTGAAAAAGCATTCTGGGATGATGCGTTATGCAACGCATGGTTCGCCTATCTTGATGCACTTCCTCTATCAAGCTGGCCGCTTTCTGACGCAGACTGGCAATGGTGGCGAAGAGTGGCAATGGCTGGGAAGCTCAATTTGCCACAAGACAAAGCCTTCGATGAGCCCGAGCCGTGGCCGTTGTCATTGAACGCTCTCGTGCACGAGGCCAAAGACAGTTTAGCGCCCCTCTTAAAAAACTGTAAAAACATCAAAAACCTTAAGCAGTTACCGTGGAAAACAGCCTTGAATAATGGTCTTTCTTGGCCTCAGCAAGATGCATTAGCCACACTCTTGCCAACTCACGTGACTATTCCAACCGGCAGAGAGGCTAGCCTGGATTATCGCGATAATGGAGATGTGGTGCTGTCGGTCAAAATGCCAGAGTTATATTCTCAAGGCACGCCATTAACGATAGCGGGTGGGCGAATTACCGTTGTATGTGAGCTGCTGTCGCCAGCAGGTAGGCCATTACAAACCACCAGTGATTTAGCCGCCTTTTGGCATGGCAGTTATAAGGAAATACAAAAAGAAATGAAGGGGCGCTATCCAAAGCACTTTTGGCCAGATGACCCCGCAAATGCATCGCCGACCAGCAAAACAAAAAAGCATATGTAGCGCGCTGATACGACTACACGAACCATCGTTTTCAGGTGATTTTTGTTTATTTTAAACAAAAGTAGTATCTATATGCCATTTTCCTATATGCCAGTTTCGTACACAGTATGTTTTTTACGACAGTGGTCGTGCGCTGAAACTTGCGCTAAGTTGGAGTATGAAACCTCACTCTTATTTACAGGTTAAACTACGCAATGAAACTATCTTGTATTGCCACTGCTGCTTTTTTATTTGCTACTTCAATTAACGTTCAAGCTCACGATTTTTGGCTAGAACCCACAGCATATCGTTCTCAAGAACCGAATTCGCTGGCATTGCAGTTTAAAGTGGGTCATAAGGAAGATACCTCTCATTGGAACCTTGCATGGGATAGAATAGTCGCGTTGCGCACCTACTCTTTTGACGGTGTAACTGATATGGCTGCCAGTGTTGTACCTAAAACCTCAATGCTGCCGGGCATGGCAAAAACAACCAAGCTCCCATCCGGTACTCACGTCATAGGGTTTGAAAGCTATCACGCCACAAGCACATTAAAAGCGAAGAAGTTTAATCAGTATGCAAAAGAAGAAGGCTTAACTGAGGTATTGGCGCACCGCGAGGCGAGGGGACAAAACGATATCGCCGGCAAAGAGCTGTACTCTAGAAAGGCGAAAACCATTGTGCAAGTTGGCGATGCGGTAACGAACAACGTATTAAAACCCATTGGCCACACATTGGAAATAGTGCCTCTTGAACATCCTTACAAGCTTGCAGGAAACACGCTATCTGTTCAGGTATTATTTAAAGGTAAGCCTTTGAGTAACGCGCTTATCGATGCGTATTCCTTGGTTGATCACAGCGCTAAAGAGCAAGCGGTTAAAACGGATAGTGAGGGCAAGGCGACATTTAAATTTGACGTCGAAGGACCTGTAATTCTGAATACAGTTTGGGGAGTCCCACTTACAAATAGCTCGGCTGCAGATTTCGAAACCTATTTTTCAAGCCTAACGTTTGAGTACTTTCAGTAACCAACAAAGTGAGTGGTTTACACCTTGTAGGCCACTGAAAATACCAAACAGTGAATGCGCGCCAGAAATGGCGCAGCATATATCAAATTTAAGAAGTCGTCGTTTCAAGGTCGATATTAAGTGCAGCCATCACTTCAAGTCCTGGGAACCCATCCGCAATCATGTTGTTACTAATTTGGTAATTACGAATGCCTTCACGGGTAGCGGGGCCAATAATGCCGTCAGGCTTACCCACATCAAAGCCCAAATCATTCAGCTTGCTTTGAAGGGCAATAATATCTTTGCGATTGTACGCAGGTAGATCAGGTAACGTGGCTTTAATGCCAGACGCGCCAGCGATGCGGTCGGCTAATACACCCACGGCAATGGCATAAAACTCTGAGTTGTTCCAGCGCATAATAACGCGGAAGTTTTTGTAGGCGATAAAGGCGGGTCCGTTGTGACCAGCTGGCACAATAACATAGGCGGTAGTATCGCCTTCGCCCAGCTCAGAACCATCAGCTTTTTTCACGCCTTGGGCGTGCCATTCACTGAGAGGTTTTCTATTTTTATAGCCTGACTCTTGATAGTCAAAGTTCTCAGGCAGTTGCACTTCACGACCCCAGCGGAAGCTGCGCTCCCAACCCAAGTTGGCAAGAAAGTTTGCCGCAGAAGACAACGCATCTTCTTCACTTGCCCACAAATTTATTTGTCCGTCGCCATCGCCATCAATAGCGTAGTGGGTATAGGCCGAAGGCATAAATTGGGTGTGCCCCATGGCACCGGCCCACGAGCCAATCATGTCTTCTTTTTGCAGCTTCTCTCGCTCCATCAATTTCACAGCAACAAGAAACTCTTGGGTGAAGTAGGTGCTTCGTCGCTTATCACAAGCTAAAGTGGCAAGCGAATCGAGTACCGGCATTTTGCCTTTGTAAGAGCCAAAGTTTGTTTCTAGCCCCCAAAAAGCAAGCAGATAATGAGGAGGCACGCCGTATTTTTCACTTAGCTTATGCAAAAGCTTGTCGTGCTTTGCATACATCTCTTTACCTTTTTCGGTACGCCAGTCGGTAACGCGCTTGCTGAAGTAGCCAGGAAAGGTTTGTACAAATTCTGGTTGGCTTCGGTCTAGCTCAATCACACGGTCTTGGTGAACAAGACGAGGAAACACATCATCGATAGTCTGCTGGCTAACCCCTTCCTGCTTGGCTTTATCAGCAAGCGCTGCGGTGCAGCTAGCGAATTGTTCATTGGCTAGCGCTGTATTCATTGTCGCACCCGCGAGAAGCAGAGCCATAGACGTGCGAAGTGACGGTCGAAAAAATGAGGCGTAAGACTTGGCCCCTTTAGGCGAACGAGTAGAGAAAAAAGAAGACTTAAATGAAGCTAAGCGCATAGTACGGTTCCTGTGTTACTTGCCAGCATGCTATCGCATTGTGACCGTGAAACGCGAGTAAAATTCATTTTAGTCCTTCAACATATTAGCGCCATGGGACGTTTCAGAAGTATACAAATTCGGAGTGTGCATATTTGGAAACAGTTGTTGAGAGGCGGCCCGAATGGTAATGTTGATACTATTAAAACTAACGTTTTAAAGGCGTTCGTTAAATCCATATCGCAATATGTGCGATGTCATCCTCAATGATCTTCATGGCGTTTTCACGTGGCAAAAAGACAGACAAAAGACAATCCATCTTCAAAAAGTAAAGCATCAAGCAATGGCAAAGGCTCGGCCAAGCGCTCGTGGTTTTTCAAACTGTTTTGGCGAGTCACTCTTATTGGTTTGGTTGTGCTTGGGGCGTATGCCTTCTACCTTGACGCCCAAATTAAGCATGCGTTCTCTGGAAATAAATGGGAAGTTCCCGCGCAGATCTTCGCCCGTCCGTTGGAAATCAGCAAAGGTGAAGAGATAACGCCCCAAGAAGTCATTGATGAGCTCAATTTGCTGGGCTACCGCAAGGTAACCTTTGCCGACAGTAGCGGTGAATATAGCTATCAAAATAAGGTGCTGACTGTGCAGCGCCGTGCGTTTCAGTTTCCAGAAGGCGCAGAGCCTCTGCGTCATTTAGTGATCACGTGGGAAGGTGCACGTATTGGGGAAATTTATGACAAGTCGCAAGGCCGCCCGTATGGTTCTGCAAAGCTAGAACCCTGGTTAGTAACGCGCATGACAAGCGGGTCTCAAGAAGACCGTATGCTGGTAACGTTAGACACCATTCCTGAAATGTTGCCAAAAGCGCTAACCCTGGTGGAAGACCGCAATTTTTATAATCACCATGGCGTTGCGCCGCTTTCAATATTGCGGGCTCTAATGGCAAACATTGCAGCCGGACGAACGGTTCAAGGCGGCAGTACGCTAACGCAGCAGCTGGTTAAAAACATGTTTTTAACCCGTGAGCGCTCCATTGTGCGTAAGGCAAAAGAAGCCATTATGGCGGTGATCATTGATGCCCGTTACAGCAAGTCAGAAATTATTGAAGCGTACTTAAACGAAGTGTTTTTGGGGCAAAATGGCGATATGGCCGTACATGGTTTTGGACTTGCCAGCTATTTCTATTTTGACCGACCAGCTAACGAGCTAAGTACGCCCGAAATAGCCACGTTGGTTGCTATTATTAAAGGCCCATCTTATTACAACCCACGCAAATATGCTGAGCGCACGAAAGAGCGTCGTGATTTAGTGTTGCGCATGCTGTTTGATGAAAATGAAATTAGTCGTCAAGACTACGAACGTTTTGTGAATATGCCGTTAGGGCTCGCCAGTGGGGCTAGCTTAGCAAGCGGTAAACACCCTGCTTTCATGGAGCAGGTTCGTCGGGAACTCAATGAAATTCTGGCTGAGCCTAGCTTAAGAGATTCGGGCGTAAAAGTGTTTACAACACTTGATATCGTAGCCCAGCGCCGCGCTGAAAGTGCATTGTCGGGTACGCTAGACGGTTTGCAAAAAGACAGGAAAGTGCCATTACAGGGCGCAATGGTAGTCACAGATAGTGCAAGTGGTGAAGTACGCGCTATCGTTGGCGGAAAAGACTTTGCGTTCAAAGGCTTTAACCGAGCACTAGACGCAAAACGCCCTATAGGCTCGTTGATTAAACCTGCGGTTTACTTAACTGCACTAGAAGACCCAACCCAATTTAACTTGGCAACGCCGCTTAAAGACGAGCCCATTACCCTTGAAAGTCGAAATGGAAAAACGTGGTCGCCGCAAAACTACGATAAAGAGTTCAGAGGGCAGGTACCGTTACTTCAAGGGCTAGTCGAGTCTTTAAATATACCAACCGTTAATCTAGGCATGCAGATAGGGCTTGATGCGCTAGCCGATACGATAGAGCGATTAGGGGTAACCACCCCCGTAGATAAAGTACCGTCGTTGACCCTTGGTGCTTTTGAATTGACACCATTTAGTACAAACCAAATGTACCAGACCTTATCAAATGATGGGCGTTACATACCTCTTCATACGGTGACTTCTGTAGTAACAGCAGATAACGCGCTGCTTTGGAAAAAGGCGGAGTTTTTTGCTCAGCGCACCGATGAAGCAGCAACCTATTTGCTCAACTATGCCTTGTATAAAGTAACCACCGAAGGTACTGCGAAGCGCATCGGTTGGAATTTTGGGAATGTGAATATGGCTGGCAAAACGGGCACCACAGACGATTACCGCGATAGCTGGTTTAGTGGCTTCGATAGAAACAATGTGGTTACGGTTTGGGTAGGCAATGATGACAACCAACCGGTTAATTTGACCGGTGCAGGAGGGGCCTTGCCCGTCTTTATAAACTACATGAAATCTCAGTCACCCAAGTCATTATCAAGGCGTTTCCCAAAAGGCTTAGGCATTGCACATTTTGACGCCAAGACCGGCGCGGTTGTGGTTGCAGGATGTGCTGGGAGTTTAAGCGTACCGGCTATTTTGGATGTGCTTCCTCCACCTCAACAAGATTGTTCAGGCCGTCCTGTAGACAAAGACAGCGACAAGGATGATAAAAGCTGGTGGGAACGGATATTCGGATAAAAAAACTCCAGTAAGAAGATAGAAAACACAATCACTTGGCTGGGATACAGTCCGTGCTTTCTATCTCCCTCTGGAGTAAAAGGCCCAGGGAAGGCAAATCTTTTAGCGGTAGTCGGTTAGGTTCCTATTTGTTTTTATTGCGTTTTCAGTGACCTTTCTGAAGGAATAGGCGCGCTGTTGAAAACACCAGCGCACTGACTCCAAACGCAATAACCGGTCCGAGTACCACCATAAATAGGGTTGCGGCGGTTAACATGTGCATTCTCCTTATGCGTCGTTATCGTCTGAGCTGATAGGCTCAATCGGCGTAATAGTGATGTCAGCAACCAATGCATTTGCTTCTTCTACTTCTGGCTCAAACGTATGGCTTGCAGTTAACACGTCATAAGTCACGCCTAGGTCCAAGTTCTGCTTTACGTCATGCATGGCGCTTTCAACGATGAAATCTGTATGCGAAACAATGTTGTTCTGAGTGTCGTCAGCGAACGCTGATGCGCCCAATACGCTAGTTGCTAAAGTTAGTGCAGTGAAAGTTTTGCGACCGATAAACATAGTAATCTCCAAAAATTAAGTTAGACACTGCACTTGAACATACTGCGTGGCAGCTATCATGTTGCTAAAGGTTTCGATAATAAGTCGTTATCAATTAACAATTAGTTTATAGCGAGGGATGTGCCAACTCGTAAAAATAAGGTAAGCATATGAATTTAATGAATTTTAACTTTTAGTAAAAAATAAAGGTGGAATTGAGGAATTAAATAAATACTAAAATTTAGCGAATTTAATGTAGAGGTGGTCAAAATGACTAACGCAAATTTTTTAACACTTGCGCAGCGACACTGGTGACCATGAGAAAGGTCAGAAATAGGGGCGCAGGTCTATAAAGAAGAGCGGCGCCGCCAATGTATAAAAGAGTGAATAGGTCTAGGACGCTTTACTTCTAAATTGTGAAACCATTGTCACTACTAGCGCAATGATCACACCAGCAGCAATACCAACAACACCATCAGCAAGTATAGACATAACCAGCGATGCGTCTGGGATAAGTGCGGTAAACCAGTCGGTAATAACGTGCAAAAAGCCAATGCTGTGGGTGAGGATGCCACCACCGACTAAAAACATAGCAACAGTGCCTACAACCGCAAGGGTTTTCATTAATGCGGGGGCGGCAACTAATAACGCTCTGCCAATAAATCGTTGAAGGGTGTTCATTGAACCTGTTAACGACTTGCGAAGCATGTAAAGCCCAACGTCGTCCATTTTAACTAGTGCCGCTACCAGCCCATAAACGCCAAGGGTAATCGCTAAGCTTAGTGCTACCAGTACACCAATTTGCGTAGTAAGTGTTGCATCGGTCACTGTGCCTAATGCAATTACAATAATTTCAGCAGACAGTATAAAGTCAGTGCGTATAGCGCCTTTAATTTTATCTTTCTCAAACGCTACCATATCCACATCTTCGTGGGTAAGCGCTTCTATTCTGGCTTCTCGTGTTTTTTCTTCATCTTCGTGGGGAAGATATTTGTGCAGCAGTTTTTCTGCACCTTCAAAACATAAATATAACCCGCCCAGTACCAAAAGGACGGTTATAAGAGAGGGCACAAAAGCACTGATGGCTAATGCCGCAGGAACCAATATTGCTTTATTAATAAGTGAGCCTTTTGCTACTGCCCATACAACAGGTAGCTCTCGGTCTGCTTTAACGCCTTGGACCTGGTCGGCGTTTACCGCTAAATCGTCGCCCAAAACGCCCGCTGTTTTTTGCGCAGCGACTTTCGACATGGTTGCGATGTCGTCCATTAACGTTGCTATATCATCAAGTAGGGCAAGTAAGTTAGCTGCGGCCACGTCGAATATCCTTTGTTATGTATTACAGTTAGAGTAATCCCCAGTAAATAGCAGCTTAGCGTACTTAAAACATGGGTGATATACAATTAGGAATAATGCCGATAAATCACAATTCGTTTTAGGCAATTTTCAGGGCTATCACCAACAGAAAAGGCGAACTCAGAGGAAGTGTGAGTTGAGAAGAGCACGCTCGTGCTCTTCTCATGTTGAAGTTAATTACCCCAAATGTTGTTTACCAGTTCTGGATGATCAACAAAAGGGTTTCGATTGTTCTGGAAATTGAAGGCAGCGTCATTCCTATCGATTTCCTTTTGGCTTACAGGGTCTTGAGAATGCCAGCTTAAAAGCAGAGTTAAGAACCAGCTTTCAAATACTTGATCACTCGTACCATTCAACACTGCGTCGCCATAGGTGCTATTCGTTTCCCAATTTGCAATGACGTTTTCATAACGTGTCGCCATGTAGAAATACGCTCTAGCGAAGTCACCTTTGAACTCGTCGATGGGCTCAAAAACGGTGCCTGTATAACCAGAAGCAGAAGAGCCCGCGCCCAGTTTGGAACCATTCGATGACGTATAAGTAGCACTTGCGACATCACCGTACGGATAGCTACTTCGGCGACCGTTAACGTAGCCGTCGGTTGCAAAAACGTGATGAACATCAGTATTCATAGGCGAGACTGCACCGCCAAACCAGCTGCGCGGGAAGGCGTGTTCGCGGTTATAGCAACTGCCTTCTCCACTATAGCTGCCACACTGGTCAGAACCAGCCGTGTAGCTGTAAGCGTCACTACCATTTGGGTTTTCTGAATACATGTCCAAAATGGAGCCGTCATTTTCATAGTAGCTGTCGCTTGTGTATGAAATATAGAATGTCCAAAGGTCGCCATAGCTTTGTGTATTATGATTTTTGATAATGTTGTAAAGCTCGGTTTTTAACGTATAGCCTGACAGACCGTTGGCACTTGCATAGTAACCAGTGAGTTCTGATGAACCACCACCACTGCCACCGCCACTCGTTGTGCCAACGCTAAAGCTGGTGCTTTCACTCGCGCCGAAAGAGCCGCCATTAGCTACAGACACGCCCTCTATTAGCAAGTTATAGCTGCCAGAGCCATAGGAGCAGCAGATTCCATCGCCATAGGCATCACTAATGGTAAAGGTATATTCTCCATCAGTAAGGCAAACCGCTTCAGTATAACTTTGGTTGCTAGCGTAGCTGCTGCCAGAGGCTTCAACTTGGTTGTTTGCGTTAGTTATTTGCCAACTGGTTTCACTGCCGTAATTGTCGGTAGTTAAGTTCAAAACACCTGAATGGCTAGCACACGCGCTTCCACCGCCGTTATTGCCACCTGACCCAAGCGTAGTCGGCTCGAATGCGTCTACATAGACGGTTTCTGACCCATCAAAGCCCGTCTGATCATAAAAGCGTAACCCCACCTCAATCTCTTTTGACGCTGTAGCGGAATAAGAGAAAGTAAGCTGTTGCCAGTTTCCAGTTAATGAGTTGTCAGAATAACCTTGATAACCGTCTACATATAGGCGTGCTTTTACAGCACCTTCAGTGTGATATAGCCTCACTGAAAATTCATAATTTTGACCGGCGGTTACATTGATTGTCTGACGGAAGTCAGTTGAACCTTGCGTTGTCGTATTGACGGTAACTGCAGCAGACTTGCTTCCCGAGAATGAGTAGACAGAGTTTTCAGCTACACTAATGCCGGAGTCGATAGTTGACCATGAATTAGGTGCGCCAGACGTCCATGTTTCAAAGTCTCCATTGGAGACCTGACCCATGGCGATAGCGGGTAACAACGCACCTGCCAAGCCGACTATTTGACGTAAGTTTATATTCATTTATTTTCCGTTATTGTCTTTATTTTAAATGTATATTTGTTCCTTAAATGTAGTGTTCGACGCCTTCCTAGGCGTATCAAATATTGCACGTATTTGTGACAAAATGAATAAAAGTGCTTAATCTAACGGCAGAGAGTACTGAGTTAACGGCAAGGAAATAGATGCAAATAAACGGTGAGTTAGGCAAAAGATCAGTACTACCTATTATGGACTGTTGGGAGCAATAAAATGACTGACAGCCCAATTCCATCGCTATCCGTACGCTCATATACGAAGCAAACGTGCCGCCATAAACACAACTACTTTCAGTTAGTGCTGCCCATCAACGGACATATCTTGATAGAAATCGATAATTTTAGCGGGCGAGTCGGCGTAGGCGAAGGCGTATGCATAGCGCCGAATGAGGTCCATTATTTTAGTGCTAACGAACTGTCAAAATTTATTGTGGCGGACTTGGAGTATGTGCCAGTTAATTTAAATGACAGGTTACACCCAATATTTCAGGTAACGTCAGCATTACAGGCGTTTTTATCGTTTGTAGAGATTCAAATTAGCCAGTTTGCTGACCAAGGCCATGAAGAAATACTGGCGCTATTTTTAACCTTGCTAGAAACATCCTTGAAAGGATGCAGCATGGATAAGCGAATGACTCCTGTATTAAGCCATATTCATCGCGACCTTGCCCGAGGCTTTACACAGGTGGAGTTAGCACGGATAGCCTGCATGGGAACAACGCAATTCAAAACACGCTTTAAAGAAGCCACCGGGCATAGTTTACGAGATTACCTTGTAAAAGTGAGGATGGAAAAGGCCAAAGCACTACTTAGAAATACCGATACACCAATGTTGGGTATAGCTCAGCTAACAGGGTATGAAGATGTTGCAGCATTCAGTCGCCGGTTCAAAGCGTATTTCGGGCAACCCCCTAAGTTTTTCAAAAGAAAATAACTATCCTGATGTGACGGTAAATAGTTAAAAGGCGCGGCTAGTTTCGCTCTTCGTCTTTAGGGAGTTTATTGACTCTAGCGTCTATAAAACGTTTGTGGTCGTCCATTTTGGTGCATTCTAAGGTTCCACCAGCAATTCCACTCAATATCGCCAAAGTTTTATTGGTCGTACTGCTACAGTTTACGCGTTTTGAAGGGCGTCGATTTTCATTAGCTTGTATTTGCTGTGTGCTTGGCCCGCTAAGCACAGGACTATTTTTACGCTCTTGAAATGCTTTTGCTGCCTGTTCTGCGTCTTCAGCGACTTTGTCACTGTGATACTTTTCAAAGTAGAGGGCTGCGCCATCTTTTACCGATAGATTCAACGAGCCTGCGCGCCGATTTGCGTCTTTTGATAAAGTGGGCGACGGCAGTGTATTAGTCGGCTTACTTTCAATGGATACCTGCTGTGTATCGGGCTCAGCATTTTTCTGCTGCTTGGGCGCAGGGCTTTCTACAATTTCATTCTTACTATCAAGTGCTTCAGTCGCTTTGGTTGCGTCAGGCTTCAACTCAATTTCTTGCCTTTTAGGGGAAACATCGATTGGTTTAGTTTCTTGTGGTTTAGCTTGGGCAGGAGGGCGTGGAACGGGGGGATAGTACAGTCTGGCGCTTATCTCCGGCGTTCGCTCCAAAACATTTACTCGTGCTTTTTGGTTGTTGATGCCCATTTGAGAAAGTATGACCACTACGATGATCCCAAACACATGTGCACAGCCCGAAATTAATAGTGGGCGCCACGCCGTTTTCTTTGCAACGGAATGGTGTTCAATGCTGCGCTCAGGCGCAAAGAAAGATGGGGTGATAGTCGTCATAGTAAACAACAGACCATGGGCCCTATCGAATAGTTCCATCCTAATTTCATCGCACTTTTTAGTCCTCTCACCTTACCGCAACCTCATACCGCTTCAAAATTGGGCAAATTTTTAACAGTGCACCATTAGTGTGCATTATTTTTGTGCGTTCATGAAGCGTTTGCTTGTATGTATTTGATTTATTTGGCTAATTATTTGTGGCATGGCTCTTGGTTTATCTTCCCATAGTTGGAAACACGACCATAAATCACAGAATAACCAAAACAAACTGGGAGCAACTCATGAAACTAGTCACAGCGATCATCAAGCCGTTCAAGCTAGATGATGTTCGTGAAGCCATTTCAGAAATCGGTATCGACGGTTTGACCGTGACCGAAGTGAAGGGCTTTGGACGTCAAAAAGGACACACTGAACTTTACCGCGGAGCGGAATATCAGGTGGATTTTCTACCTAAAGTCAAACTGGAAATTGCTGTTCAGGATGATCAAGTAGAGCGCCTGGTAGAAGCCATCGTTGGCGCTGCCAAAACAGGCAAAATTGGAGACGGCAAGGTGTTTGTTTACGACCTTGAACACGCCGTTCGTATTCGAACTGGTGAGTCGGATAGCGACGCGCTGTAAGCCACAACGATATATTTGCGGAGAAAACCATAATGGAAATCACTTTTGAACTTGGGTATGCGCTAGATACCTTTTATTTTCTAATCTGCGGTGCACTGGTTATGTGGATGGCTGCAGGTTTTGCGATGCTTGAAGCAGGTCTTGTTCGAGCGAAAAACACCACAGAAATTCTAACTAAAAACGTGGCGCTATTCGCTATCGCTTGCACTATGTACATGATTTGCGGTTACGGCATTATGTACGGTGGCGGCGACTGGGGTCCATTCCTAAGCGGTATCATGGCTGATGGCGCAACAGGTGTCGCTGAAGAGCCAGCAACATATGCTCCTTCTGCTGACTTCTTCTTCCAAGTAGTATTTGTTGCAACAGCAATGTCTATCGTATCTGGTGCGGTAGCTGAGCGTATGAAGCTTTGGGCATTCCTAGCGTTCGCAGTTGTTATGACGGGCTTCATCTATCCAATGGAAGGTGCTTGGACATGGGGCGGCGAAGCAGTATTCGGTATGTATACGCTTGGCGACCTTGGATTCTCTGACTTTGCAGGTTCAGGTATTGTTCACATGGCTGGTGCAGCTGCTGCTCTTGCAGGTGTTCTTGTGCTTGGTGCTCGTAAGGGTAAATACACCGCTGACGGTAAAGTAAACGCGATTCCAGGTGCTAACTTACCGCTTGCAACTTTAGGTACATTTATCCTGTGGATGGGTTGGTTTGGCTTCAACGGCGGTTCAGTACTGGCTACTGCAACTGTTGAAAGTGCAAACTCAGTAGCGATTGTATTTATGAACACAAATGCTGCAGCTGCTGGTGGTGCAATTGCTGCACTTATCGTAGCACGCATTCTATTCGGTAAAGCTGACCTAACTATGGTACTTAACGGTGCACTAGCCGGTCTTGTGGCTATTACAGCAGAGCCTTCAACACCTACACCATTACAAGCTACTTTGTTCGGCGGCCTTGGTGGTATTTTAGTAGTGCTTAGCATTGTTGCACTAGACAAGCTTAAGATTGACGATCCAGTGGGCGCAATTTCAGTTCACGGCGTGGTAGGTCTTCTAGGTCTTATCCTTGTACCTTTCACTAACGATGGTTCAAGCATCTCTGGTCAGCTAATTGGTGCAGCGACTATCTTTGTATGGGTATTCGTAGTGAGCCTAGTGGTATGGCTAGTGATTAAAGCGGTTATGGGTGTACGTGTGAGCGAAGAAGAAGAATTCGACGGCGTAGACATGAGCGAATGTGGTCTGGAAGCATACCCAGACTTCACAAGCAGCCGTTCGTAAGAGAGTCTCGATTAGGCAACGAAACAACAATAACAATAATGCCTTATTACTTCGTTTAAGCCCCGCTAATGCGGGGCTTTTTTCGTTTCATGCAATGTGTTTTAAGACCATTATTGAGCTTAGGAAAAGAGCCTAGGCGTAATGTGACAATAACGCTACACTATGAATCGATAAACTAACGCTAGATTTATTATCGGCAACGTTTTAGTAAAAGGACGGTTATGACTGCAAGTGTGCGACTTCTACCTTTGATACTGGCTTTCTTTAGTATCAGCTGTTTGGGCTATGACAGAATAACGGGGCAACCCTTTGCAAGTCGCTCAGAAGTTATTGCAAAGAACGGCATGGCAGCAACAAGCCAACCATTAGCTACGCAAGTGGCATTGGATATTTTAAAACAAGGCGGCAGTGCAGTTGATGCAGCTATTGCAGCCAATGCCATGTTAGGTTTAGTTGAGCCTACAGGCAGCGGTATTGGCGGCGACCTATTTGCCATTGTGTGGGATGCAAAAGAAGAAAAGCTAGTCGGCTTAAACGCTTCTGGCCGTTCACCCAGACAGTTAACCAAAGCGGTGTTTGCCGAGCGTGGCTTGCATCAAATTCCAAAATTTGGTCCGCTACCCGTTTCTGTCCCTGGCGCTGTAGATGGCTGGTTTGCACTACACGAAAAATTTGGCAAGCTGCCCATGTCTGCGCTGCTTACCCCATCTATCAAATATGCCCGTGAGGGGTTTCCTGTTTCAGAAGTCATTGCCTATTACTGGCAGATGAATCAAGAGCGAATAGGTCATTATGACGGCTTCGCAGAGACTTTTCTTATCGACGGGAAAGTACCGCAAAAAGGCGATGTTTTTAAAAACCCTGGCTTAGCCGTGACCTATGAAAAGATTGCAACAGGCGGGCGAGATGCTTTTTATAAGGGCGATATCGCACGCACTATCGATGCTTACATGAAGTCTCAAGGCGGCTTTTTGTCATACCAGGATTTGTCGTCACATACCTCGGAGTGGGTAGAGCCCGTTTCTGCTAACTATCGCGGGTATGATGTGTGGGAACTTCCGCCCAACGGACAAGGCATAGCGGCACTACAGATTCTCAATGTGCTTGAGCACTATGATATCGAAGGAATGGGGTTTAACTCAGCAGACTACATCCATACCTTTGTTGAAGCCAAGAAGCTCGCCTTCGAAGATCGCGCTAAGTTCTATGCGGATCCAGACTTCAACGATATTCCAGTCGACTGGCTAATTTCGAAAGAGTATGCCGCTAAGCGCCAGAAGCTCATAGATAATGAACGCGCAGCGAATCGCGTTGATGCGGGTATTTATGAAGGGGATACCATTTATCTGACCGTTGCTGATAAAGAGGGCAATATGGTGTCCTTAATTCAAAGTAACTACCGCGGAATGGGCTCAGGCATGACACCTCCAGGGCTAGGTTTTATTCTTCAAAATAGAGGTGAGATGTTTACCCTTGAAGAAGGGCACTTTAATGAATATCGCCCGGGAAAGCGTCCATTTCACACCATTATCCCGGCTTTTGTAACAAGAAACGGTAAGCCAGTGATGAGCTTTGGCGTGATGGGCGGTGGAACTCAGCCTCAAATGCATGCGCAAATTATTGTAAACATTCTCGACTTCGGAATGAATTTGCAGGAAGCGGGGGATGCTCCACGCATACTGCACAGTGGGTCGAGTAGCCCAACGGGCGCGTTGATGACTGATGGTGGCTATGTGAGCTTAGAATCAGCGTTCAGTGAAACCGTTCAGCGAGAACTCATGGAGCGGGGGCATAAGCTTCAACGCGTGGTAGGCGCGTTCGGTGGCTATCAGGCCATCGCTTGGGACGAGCAGAAAGGTGTCTATTTTGGCGCTTCAGAAACGCGAAAAGATGGACAAGCCGCGGGCTATTAAGCACACTAGTGTAAATAATAGGCGGCGGAGTTAATTTGTTCCCCCGTTTGCTGCTTCGCTTTAAAGGGTTTCAAAGTTTGAAGCAGCCGCTACACTTTACGATAAGGTTCGCACAACAAAGCGCGGCGAATGATCGCCAGCAGCGAAACGTCAGAACAAGGCGTTAATAACAACAAGAGCGGCAATGACACAACCACAAAAAGGCCTCTGCGCTGAGCCAAATTTACATGCACAGTATTTACTACTGAACGTCATTGATGACGATAGCCAAGCCGTACGCGCCAAACTATCTCGCGTGCTGGATATATTCGAGCATTTTGAGAATGAGCACTACGAAGCCATGGTAACCGGGGTTGTCGCTATTGGCACCGGTTACTGGGCTGAGGTATACCCCGGTTTGATACCTGTTGAGCTTGCCCCTTTTCCTGATATGCAGTGTGACGATAGAAGTGCCCCCACCATGCCTTGCGATCTCTTCATTCAAATTCGCGCTGATAGGCTGGATATTTGCCATGCGGTTGGCATTGAAGTGATGGATTTGTTGCGTATTCATGTAGAACTGGTGGAGCAGATAAGAGGGTTTAGGTACTTAGATGGCCGTGACCTCAATGGTTTTCTTTATGGCGCAGATAATCCACGTGGAATGAAGCGCAGACAAGTCGGGATTATTGGCGAAGATGACCCTGACTTTAGCGGTGGCAGCTATGTTCACATACAACGCTATCGCCATGATTTAAGGCGTTGGAATAGTCTTTCAAGCCGTCAGCAAGAACAAGTGATGGGCACCACGCAAGAGCACAATTTGGTAAGTAGCGAACAGTCTGAATCTTCGCACTGTGTTAGGGCAAGCACTGTTGCGCCCGATGGCGACGAACCAAGGCTAATTAAGCAAGGCATGCCATACGGTGATATGGCCTCTCAAGGCTTATTCTTCGTAAGCTGTAGTGCCAGTGCGCGGCCATTTAAACAGATGCTCCACAGCCAAATATACGGCAACGGTGAAGGCGATTATGACAGATGGCTGGACTTTACCAGTGCTGAAACAGGTGCTGCGTTTTTCGCGCCATCCATTAATTTTATTCGCCAGCAGGCTAAGTTATCTGAGTCCTAAATTTAACCGTCGCTTATGGCCATTGGGATTAGTAGACTAGCGCACCATCCCAATCCTCCTTAAAATCGACGCTTTTGTAAATTCGACAAACATCTATGTGATGATGCGCTAGCGAATCGTTTGGGCTCATAGCGACAGCGGTCTCAAAAAAAGAAATGGCCTCGTCCCACTGCTGATTTATACGGCATGCGATACCTGCGGCAATCTTGGTCTGAACCGCCAACTTCTTTTCCTGCTCACTCTCTGAAAGGTGGCTTAACACCTCGTATATTTCAATTGGCGCTTTTCGTCCTTTCACTCTTACCCAGTCAAGCAAGCGGGTTTTAATTGGGAAGCCAGACCCTATGGTCTGAAGAACTTGGGCACTTACGATAATATCCGCCTCGTATTTGGGGGTTAAAGCTTCTAAGCGAGAAGCAATGTTTACGCTATCGCCAATGACGGTGGTATCCATCCTATCTTCTGAACCTACCGTACCCATAATAACAGGGCCAAAGTGGATACCTATTCCCATATTAATTGGTTCGTAGTTACTGTTCTTTCTATGGCCGTTATATATTGTCAGCGCTTTGCGTAAGTCGAGCGCAGCATTAACCGCATCCATAGCTTTTTGTTGTGAAGATCCTTCGCGATGATCGAACAGCGCCATAATGGCGTCGCCCATGAACTTATCAATAAAACCGTGATTTTGATGAATAGGATCGTTCATTCTGGTGAAATAAGAATTAAGAAAGTTCATCAACTCTTGTGGCGTAATACGTTCAGAAAAACCAGTAAAGCCTCTGATATCGCAAAACATAATCGCAACGTCGTTTTCTGCTGCATAGCCAAGACCCAGCGCGTCTACGTCAGAATTCGAAATGTGCTCCACAAACTGCTTTGGAATGAATTTTTGAAAGGTTTGTGTAAGCCTTTGGGCCTCATCGGCAGCTGTGTGAAAGTGCGTTTCATCGTCGTTTTTTGCGACAGTGGTGGAGACATGACGCCGACGTTTAAATTGGCTAGCTCTGTATGCAAACCGACGGCTGCGCCTTACGTGCAAAGTTGTGATAGCGACACTGTAGAGAAAAAGTGCGCAAATAGCGCCAAACTGCCAATCCATTGATAACACCACACCTATAAACTGCTTTTAAATGAAGGCTAATAATCTAGCCCGCGAGGAATTCAAGCGTTACGTATGAGAGAAGCAATGAAGAAGAGGCACTAATACGCCACGGTGGGCGTATTAGTGCAAAAATTACCAGAAAGGAATTAACTTAAAGCGTTGAGAACACTTTATCTGCTGCAGCAAGGGTTTGCTCAATGACTGCAGCGTCATGCGCTTTAGAAACAAAGCCCGCTTCATAAGATGCAGGTGCTAAGTAAACGCCTTGCTCTAGCATACCGTGATAGAACTTGTTGAATTGCTCGGTATTACAGTTAATTGCTTGCTTGTAGTTCGTGACTTTCTCTACGTCAGTAAAGAATATCCCAAACATACTGCCGGCAATATTAGTAGTTAGACTAATATTGTGTTTGTCAGCAAGGGCTTGGAAACCATCCACTAGTGTTTGCGTATTTTCGAAAATTGAATCGTAAAGTCCAGGCTGCTTTATTTGCGTTAAAGCAGCAAGACCTGCAGCCATTGCTACCGGGTTACCAGAAAGCGTACCCGCTTGGTAAATTGGCCCTGTCGGTGCTATGTGAGTAATAATGTCACGACGGCCACCAAAACAGCCCACTGGCATGCCGCCGCCAATGACTTTACCCAAGCAAGTCAGGTCTGGTTTGATGTTATAACGCTCTTGCGCCCCGCCGCGAGATACGCGGAAGCCTGTCATTACTTCATCAAAAATCAATACGCTGCCATATTGGTCACAAATAGCGCGAAGTCCTTCAAGGAAGCCTTCCACAGGAGGGATACAGTTCATGTTACCTGCGACAGGTTCAACGATAATGCACGCAATATCATCGCCATGGGCTTCGAAGATTTCTTTTACGCTGTCTAGGTTGTTGTATTCAACGGTAAGCGTATGCTCAGCAACATTTGCTGGAACACCTGGTGAACTTGGTACACCTAAGGTTAGGGCACCTGAGCCCGCTTTCACTAGCAGAGAGTCGGCGTGCCCGTGGTAGCAACCTTCAAACTTAACAATTTTGTTTCTGCTGGTGTAGCCGCGAGCCAGGCGAATAGCTGACATGGTGGCCTCTGTACCAGAGTTCACCATGCGTACCATTTCCATAGATGGAACCAGTTCGCTAACCAACTCAGCCATGATCACTTCAGCTTCGGTAGGTGCACCGAAAGACAGGCCGTTATATGACGCTTCAATAACCGCTTCGCGAATTTGGGCGTTATTGTGACCTAGAACCATAGGGCCCCAAGACTGAATATAGTCAATATATTGCTTACCATCCGCATCCCACATGTAAGCGCCATCAGCGTTCGTGATGAAGCGAGGTGTACCGCCTACCGCTTTAAAAGCGCGAACGGGTGAATTTACGCCACCAGGAATGGTTTTTTGGGCGCGGGTAAATAGGGCTTCAGATTTTTGCATGTAATTACTTACTCTTATTGCTGTACCAAACCACGTCACGCTCGTACTTAGTGAGAAGGTTTTCTACACCCAGAGTAAGCGCAAACAATGCCATTCTGACAAGTACACCATTGTCGGTTTGTCTAAAAATGGCGAGGTTTGGATTGAGGTTTAGATCGTTATCTAATTCGTTGGCTTCCATACGTGAATCTCGTGGAAGTGGATGCATGATAACGGTCTTCGACTGAAAGTGTTTCGTGTAAATCGACTGATTAAGGCGGAACTTACCTCGGTATTTGTTGGCTTCTTCTTGAGAAGGAAAGCGCTCTTCCTGAATGCGTGTTTGATAGCATATGTCCGCATCCATATTCCCTTCAAGGGTATCGGTAATCGTAAGCTGGTGCCCCGCATTTTCGATGGCGTCTACGATGGGCTGAGGCATGGCCAGCTCTTTTGGCGAAATGAGCGTAAAGCGAATGTTTTTAAACAAACATAACAAGCGAGATAAAGAGTGTACTGTTCGGCCGTAACGCAAATCACCAATCATGGCGATGTGTAAGCCGTCAATGCCGTGACCATTGTATTCCAGTTCACGTTTAATCGTGAACAAGTCCAACAGTGCTTGGGTTGGGTGTTCGTTTGCACCATCACCACCGTTGATAACAGGTACACGACTACCTTCGGCAAATTCTGCCACTGAACCCGCCGCAGGATGTCGCATTGCAATAATGTCGGAATAGCCGCTCAGCACACGGGCTGTGTCGTACAACGACTCACCTTTAGCCAGCGCAGAGCTTGACATGCCGGTGGTTTCTCTAACTTCACCACCTAAAAGGTTGAATGCGGTACCAAAGCTAACTCGCGTACGGGTACTTGGCTCAAAGAAAAGGTTACCGAGAATGGCGCCATCTAGCACGGTTGTGCGCTTTTGTCGTTTGGCATAGGGTTGCATGGAATTGGCAACTGAGAACACTTTCTCAATGGCCTCGCGATCGAATTGATTAACCGAAAGAATGTGGTTACCGGTAAAGTCAGACATGCGCTTCTCAATCATCAACGAAAACGGCGCTAGTTTATAATACCGCTGGGGTTAAGTCATTAGCGCAACGTTAATCTTGCCTTACGTTTTTCTCAGTTTGGCGTTTTATTGAAAAGGACTTTCCAAAAATCAAAATGCAAGTGTGCATGTGCGCATATGTCGGCTAATTGTGTTGCTGAGTATAATGGGTAAAGAGTAAAAGGATCTTTTCAGCTGCGCTATTTACGTGGGCTGTAATCGCTTCGTCTTGAAGCGGAGACTGTATGCCGCACAGCATCATGGTGTGATATTCCCCCTTAAGCAGGGCGCAATAATCTACTGCCAGCTGTTGGGCGATATCACGGCTTAAGCTACCTTCTCCGAACTTCTCTATGACATCACTCAATGTAGATAGGGAAGCTTCGGGCCCAGCCTGATAAAAAAGTGTTGCCACATGAGGGCTATTTACCGCTTCAGCTATAATTACTCGAAAGATAGCAATGGCTTCAGGATCTTGTAATAGTCGCACAAACTGACAGCCAACTTTTCGTAAACATTCTAATAGTGAGAGTGAGCCTGAAGTGGCGTCGATAAGTTGCTGGGTGTCGAGTTGGTATGATCTGCATTTCGATGAGATTGCTGCTTTAAAGAGAGCATCTTTTCCTTCGAAATGAGAATAGACCGTTTGTTTAGACACTCCTGAGGCTTTAGCCACAGTGTCCATAGATGTGTTGGCAAAACCCTCTTTTAAGAACAGGCAAGACGCTGCATGCAATATAAGATGGTATTTCTCTTCGCTTTTAGGTCGGCCTTGCTTTCGAGTGGTAGCCACGTTCGTTCTCACTTTATTGACGAATATTTAAATATCAAACTGGACGGTCTAGTATTTATATACTAGCATAGCACAATAAGTATGCAAATATAGCCCAGAGCAAACGCTAAACTGGTTAAAGGAAATGTTATGACTGCTGCAACGACGCCTTCTAAAAGTGGCAAACTCTCACTTATTATCGCTATTGCCGTTTTTACTGCAGCGTTGGTCATTCTTTTGATGACAGCAGGTCTTGGCAATGCGACACAAACGCCAGAGGCAAGAGTTCCCGTTGCAGTGTCCACTGGAACAGTCAAAATTCAATCGGGCTTTGAAACTCCAATCAATGTTTTTGGGCTAATCGAATCCCCGCGGGCCACTTCGCTTTCATTCGATATGGCAGGGCAAGTCAATACATTACTTGTTGAAGAGGGCGATGTAGTAAGCAAGGGAGATGTTCTAGCCCGTCAAGATATTCAGCGTCTCAACGCCAGAAAACGTGAGCTTCAAGCCTCACTTGAGCGTGCGAACGCCGACCTTGAACTTGCTAGAGTAAACAGCGAAAGAACCACGTCGTTGGTTGAGAAAAAGCTAGAATCAGCGCAGCGACTAGACGAAACCAAGGCAAGTCTCAATGTCGCTAAGGCCCAAGTTAGTGAAATGCAGGCCGCCCTTGAATCACTGAATGTAGAAATAGAAAAAACGACCCTTATTTCTCCCTTCGATGGCGTAGTCAATCGACGATTTTTTGATGAAGGCAGTGTAGTTAGCGCTGGAACCCCCGTGTTTGGAATTACGGGCATAGAGAATTATCAGGCACGTTTCGCGGTACCTGCCGATGTTGTGGATCAGTTTGACCTTAATGAGCCGGTGCTGGTTAGCGTCGGGGATATTGATGTGGCGGGTACTGTTACGCAACGCTTACCTGTTCGCAACGTGCAAACGCGAACCATTGATATTTTAGTGACATTAAATAGTAATGAGCGGGTACGCCCCGGTGACATGGCCATTTTGTCTGGCTTTCGTTCTCACTCTGAGACCGGAAGTTGGCTGCCGGTTAACGCGCTAAGCAACGGCTTGCGCGGTTTGTGGCGTGTATTTGTTTTATCAAACGAGCAAAACGCCACCCTTGAAGCCCGTGTAGTGGAAGTTGTATATACCGACGGAAACAACGCGTTTGTGCGCGGAGCGCTTAAAGATGGAGAGGTTTACGTAAGCGAAGGTACACACAAACTCGCACCTGGCCAAATGGTATCAATCCCCAGTCAACATCAAGCTGGGGCACGCTAATGAAGTCATTTAACTTCGGCTCAGATAAATCTTATCCATGGTATACCTTATTTTACCGACGAGGGCATTTACTCATACTGAGTCTTCTGGTGCTAGTCACAGCAGGGTTGTCAGCATTAGGCTCTCTGCCGCGTATTGAAGACCCGCGAATAGATACGCGAAACGCATTAATCATCACTCAATACCCAGGCGCATCGGCGGAACGGGTAGAGGCTTTGGTTAGTGATGTGCTTGAAGACAGGCTTAGAGAAATATTTGAAATAAAGGAAGTGAAGTCCACGTCGCGTGCTGGTATCTCCATTATCCTTATAGAAACGCAAGACTGGATAAACAATTCAAGTAACGAACAATTATTCAGCGAAATTCGCGACGCCATTGGCGCTGCCGCTGAGTCATTCCCTGAAGGTGCAATGGCGCCAGTTTTCGATGAAAAGCGCGGCGCGACAGCGTTCACTTTATTGCTATCTGTGCGAGCAGACCACTTTGAAAATACCCCTATTACACTCACCGCGCGTTTAGCCCAAGAACTTACAGACAGGCTGCGAAACGTTAACGGCACTGAGCTAGTGCGTGTATACGGCGCACCGCAGGAAGAAATTAGCGTCAATATCGACCCTATTAAGCTTGCTGCAACGGGTCTTACCTTACAGCAAGTAAGCAATTTGATAAGCCGCGCCGACCCCAAATTACCTGCGGGTATGCTTAACTCCCAGCAAAGTAATTTGCGCTTTACAGTGGGAGAGGGCTTAAATGGCGTGAACATGATTGCTTCAATTCCCTTAGTTAACGAGCAAGGCCGCTACTTACGGGTAGAAGACGTCGCTACAGTTGAGCGCAGTTTCACTACCCCTCGCAACGAAGTGGCATTTCTAAATGGTGAAGAGTCTATCTTTGTGGCAGCGCGTATGCAGCCCTCACTGCGTTCTGATGTATGGACAGAAAATGCATTAGCAGTAGTGGAACAGTTCAATAAAGACTTCAGCGGAACCTTAACCGCGACCGTTGCATTTGAGCAAAACGAATATACCGCTACTCGCCTTGCTGACTTATCGATGAACCTGCTTATGGGGTGCGCCGTGGTCATGATGGTTATTCTACTTTTCATGGGGTTTCGTGCTGCGTGGATTGTGGGCCTGGCACTTCCCTTATGCGCCGCTTTTGCCCTGTTCTCTTTAAGTTTTTACGACGAGCAAATTCACCAAATGTCTATCTTTGGCATGATCATCGCCATTGGTTTACTAATCGATAATGCCATTGTTATTACCGATGAAATTCGCATTAATTTACAAGATCCTAATTTAACGCGAGTAGGTGCTATGGCCAAAAGCGTTTCACATCTATTTGTACCGCTGCTGGCTTCAACGCTGACGACCATTTTAGGCTTTATGCCCATCTTTCTTTTAGATGGAAACATTGGTGACTTTGTTGGCCCGATTGCCATTAGCGTGGTGATGGCACTTATTGGCTCGCTGTTTATTTCTCTTACTATCATTGCAGCCCTCGCTGCCCGATTTTTGCCAAAGCACGACAATAGTTCGCAACATGAAATAGCATCGAAGGCGTGGTGGAAAGTGGGGTTACAAGCGCCAGAGCTCAGTCTCGCTTTTAAAAAGCAATTGGGTAGATGGGTTAAACAGCCAATTTTGGTGTTACCGGTTATTGCTATCCTTTGTTTATCGGGTTTTGTATTGTCGGGCACCTTGGCCAATGTGTTTTTCCCAAGTGCAGATAGAGACCAGTTCGAAGTGTACCTGTGGACCAAAGAAGGGAGCAGCATCGACAACACAACGAGCTATGTTAAAAAAATAGATAGTGCTATTCGCAGTGAGCAAGGCGTGAAACAAGTAAGTTGGTTAGTCGGGGGCTCTGCGCCTTCGGTGTACTACAACCAGATGATGACACGTGACAACATGCCTTATTTCGCAAATGCTGTGGTGTCGACAGATACAGTGGATGACGCTGTTGCGCTAGTGGGCAAACTACAACAAGAGCTTGATAGCGCGTATCCAGAAGTACAAATTGTAGTGCGAGCCTTTGGGCAGGGTCCGCCTATTGCGGCGCCTGTTGAGGTAGAGATTTTCGGCCCTGATCTGAATGTGTTGAACGACCTAGGCGACAAAGTACGCATGTTAATGTCTGAAGTCGACGGCATTTCTCAGTCTATAACCAGCGTTTCAATGGGAGAACCCGAGCTTAAAATAAACGCGGACAGCGATAACCTGTCTTACTTGGGGCTTACGCTTTCCGAGCTTGCCAATCAAATGCAGATAAACTTTTCAGGTATTACTGGTGGTTCTGTTTTGGAAAGCACAGAAGAAATTCCTGTACGCGTAAGGCTAGACGAGGCGTATAGACAAAATGTAACGGGCGTAGACGCCATGCCAATTCCGGTTGCAGGAGACAATGCTATTTCTTGGTCGCCACTTGCTGCTGTAACAAACTTAACGCTTCAGCCTGCAACCAGCAGTATTACGCGCCTTGATGGCGAAAGGCTCAACCGTATTCAGGCGTTTTTGCTTCCTGGTGTCCCGGCCATTGATGCAAGTAATCATTTGCGAGATCTGCTCGAAAGTCGATTAATTCTTCCCGAAGGATATCGTATTCATTTAGCGGGAGACGCTGATGAACAGCAGCAAGCATTAGGTAAATTAGCGACCTATGCGCCGGTGCTGTTGGTTCTTATGGTAACCACGCTCATTCTGACTTTTACCAGCTTGCGCATGGCGGGTGTAATCGGATTAGTGGCAATACTTTCTGTAGGGCTGGGTATGTTCAGTCTTTGGATATCTGGATTGCCGGTTGGGTTTAATCCGCTGCTAGGTTGTGCTGGCCTTATTGGCGTAGCAATCAACGGATCTATAGTGGTCATTGCCGCTATCAACGCGAACCCCAAAGCAAAGCAGGGAGACACGAAAGCCATTGTTGAAGAAACCATGAGCTGTAGCCGCCATATTTTATCGACTACTTTCACAACGGTAGGTGGATTGATTCCTTTGCTATTGTTCAGTGAAGGTAGCTTTTGGCCGCCGTTGGCCGTGGTGCTGGCTGGTGGAGTAGGATTCTCGGTAATCTTGTCGTTAGTCTTTACGCCAACTGTAGTGGCTGCTTTTCAACGATACCGTTATAGAAATCACACATTGGCATAATTTTACGGTTAAACTATCCCTTTTTAACCCACGTATAAATTTGGCTTACTTAGCGTATGCGAAAATCAAATCCTCTTTTGCGTTGGTGGCAAACCGACTGCGTTAAGTGTAAACGCATGAGACTTTATATCGTTTGGGCCGTAATCATGTTGGTGGTGTATTTTTATGTCTGGTACTAGTGTCGAACCAATCTATATCCGAGCAGCCTCGAAAAGTAACGGTATTACCAGCCTGGTGCTGGGCTGTATCGGTTTGTGTGTTGCGGCACTGTGGTTAGCCTTTCTTCCCGATTGGCTGTTCTTAGCGGGGATTTTCATCACCAGTGCCGCGTTAGTGTGCTTGCTCGTAGGGTACTTCAAAATTCGTGAGCCCGACTATAGTTTGGAAATAGCCAAAGACTATATTACTTATCGCCACCGTCTGGGCAGTTGGCGTATTCACTGGGATAACCTGCTGCGCGCAGATTGCCCCCGTGTTCGTCATGGGCTGGAGCATATTCCCCTTGAAACCATCGGTTTCAAAATCAAAAGTTACACGGATTTCCTCAATACGATTTCACCACGGCTTGCAACGCACTTGTTAATGGAGCAGCGGCCATTGCTAATGCAGAACACAGATGAGAATTGCGCCTCTGGAAGCTGTTATGAGCAATCTATGTTTGACGATAAGCAGTACGTTATGGAAGACGGGACCATCATTAAAGGCATTAAAGCTATGCTGGCACATCGTATGGTAGAGCTAAGAAAGCGCCTTGGGTATGATATTTTTATCGCGAGCTCAGAGCTAGATAGGGATGCCAGCGAGTTTGCAGGACTTATTGCTCAGTGCCAGAAAGCTAGGCAGTCTTCTGAAGCCAGCTAAGCTCATCGTAGCAATTAGACTTTATTTGCCTAGCTGCGGCTGTCCTTCAATTTACTCTCGTTAAGCACTTTCTTGGCTTCGGCAATAAGGGCTGGTAAGTTTTCCTCGACTAGCTTGTGCTGACCAAGTTTAAGTGAGCTCTCTGTTTCGTTGGCTAAATGCTGCATGCGCGGCAGACCTGTATAGCAACACGCACCGTGTAGTTTGTGAACTTCGGTCTTAAGCCCATTGTAATCTTGATCGTCCCAAAGCGCCGAAAGTGTCTCGATAGTTTCGGGCAGTAACGCAATAAAACTGTCTAACATTTCTTTTGCTGTATCTTGATTTTGATTCGCTCGTTTAAGTGCTAGCTGCCAGTCGATAGAGGGAAAGACGATTTCACCGGGCTCAACATTGTGGCACCACGAATTGATAAGCGTAATAAGTAGCTCAACCTCAATAGGCTTAGGTAAGTAATCGTCCATGCCAGAGGCAAGCAATCTTTCTTGCTCTTCTTTAAACGCGTGGGCTGTCACTGCCACTATTGGGGTACCCATATTCAACGGTGATTTACGAATTTCTCGGGTGGCCTGCAGTCCGTCCATGCCTGGCATCTGCACGTCCATGAGAATTAAGTCAAACTCTTGAGTCTGGCACTGATTGACGGCGTCTTGTCCACTGATCGTTGTGGTTAGCTCGACAGGAGAATGATCGAGCCACGTATGCAGCAGTTTAAGATTCATTTCCATGTCATCAACGGCAAGAATTTTAGCTTTTGGTAGCGTGCCTATTTTCTCTTGCATCGCATTTTTAGCTGGCGTTGTATGGTGGTGCACCAGGCTATCTAACTTGGTAAGCGTCATCGGCATACGCGCTTGTGAATGGAAATGTTGCGACAGGCTTGGGTATTGGGCAAAAGGTTCAGGGCCGGAATACCAAAGTATGCGCTTTTGCGCAGGGAACTGTACAAAACGACTTAAATAGGTATCCCGTAATCCCATCTTACTTACCGGCACAGTTGCCATGAAAAAGTCGTACTGGCCTTTAAGTGACATCAAATAATCTAGTGATTCAACAGAGGTAACCTGCGCACCCAAAATCGATAACATGCTTGCACTTGAGCGACGTGTTGCAGGTACCGGGTCGAAAATAACCACGTTCTTACCTTTCCAGTCTTCACTACTAGTTAACGCATATTTCTGGCTTAACTGGTTCATACGTAGTGATACGTTAAACGTAGAGCCTTGGCCTAATACACTTTTTAGCGTTAGATCACCGTTCATTAAGCGAACTAGCTCTCGACTTATCACGAGACCTAATCCAGTGCCTTGGTAATTACGGTTAAGGGCGTCGTCTACTTGCGAGAAGGCGTTAAATAGCTTTTTTCTGTCTTGTCGGCTTATTCCGATACCTGTGTCTTCAACGGTAATATTTACTTCGTGAATACCATGAGGAAGCGAGCGTCCGCTCACCGAAAACGTAATGGTGCCGCTGGACGTGAATTTAAGTGCATTACTTAACAAGTTATTGAGCACTTGCTTAATACGAAACACATCGCCAATGAGTTTTTCAGGGAGCGGGTGCAAATCAAATACAAATTCGATGCGCTTGCTGTGGGAAGATTTAGCCATGATAGTGACCATTTCTTCGAGCAGCTTATTAGGCGAGAAAGGCTGATTATTAATTTGCAGTTTACCGGCCTCAATCTTAGAAAAATCGAGGATATCGTTAACGATTGTTAGCAGGTTATCCGCGGCCGTATTTACAATTCTGACTTGCTCTTGCTGGTCAGTGGGCAGCGACGCATTGTTCAACTCTTTGCTGAACCCCAAGATGGCATTAAGAGGTGTGCGAATTTCATGGCTCATGTTGGCCAGAAATTGAGATTTAACGTTACTGGCTTTTATCGCATCTTTGCGCGCGATATCTAAACGGGCATTCTGCTCTTCAATGAGCTCCATATTGTTGCGCAAATCATTTGTTGCTTGCTCAACTTCGCTTTCCAGCTGGCCTCTGCTTTTCTCCATTAATGCAAAGGAAAAGAGCCCTGCTTCTAAGAAAACACCCACCTGAAAACAATAGGTGGTGAAGTCGTTGGAAGGTAAAATTCCGATAAGGCTTAACATACCTATAATTGCGCCGGTGGCGAGCATACTCCATGCAAATATGAAGTAACGCGCGGGCTTAAACTTATTGAAAAATGCTTCGAACCCGGCGTAGATATAACTCAATATCGCCACAAGACCCACGCCGTATACTAGGTTGTTCTTCCAAATAGAAGGAAGCAGATCGACGAAGCACACCAGCCCTGTTAACGCTTGGCAAACCAACAATAAGTTAATGACAGGATGTGCCGTGGGAGAGTGCTTTTCCGTTTCCAAAAACGTCTTGGTAAAAAAGCCTGAGCTTATACCAATAATTACGAATATCAGCTCGGAATGCCCAACCAGCCAAGACGGGATCCCCTGACTAAACAGCAAGTGCGTATGGCCGCCCCACACAAACTGCCACAAAATAACCGCAGCGATATAGCCAACATAGGCAATCAGACTTTTTTCCCGCACGCCAAAAAATAGAGCAAGGTTATAAATAGCGAGAATAAGCAATCCGCCGTAGAAAAAGCCCCAGAGCAAGCTGTCCATTTGGAAGTAGCTGCTATGTAGCGGTTCGGCTTGAATTCGAAGTGGTGCAATTAGGCTAGATGAGCGACTTTCAATGCGTATGTAAAGGTCGACAGGATCGCTATCAGGCAGCTCAACACGAAAGGTTGGAACACGAAAACGCTGTTCTTTTTGAGCTTTCCCCTGATGGCTTTGCTTTATTACCTTGCCGTTTTGCACCAAATAAAAATCAACACTGTCGAGTTGGCTGAAATTTATTGAGAACACCCAGTGTTTATCGTTTGAAACATTGGCAACAGAAGTGAGTAGCCACATGCCATTATTACGAAACCCAAAGTTAGGGTTGTCATGGGGATGCATAAGGAAGTCATTGCGCCTTCGTGATACATCGCTGATAGTAAGCTGATAATCGGTTTCAAATAAAAAATACAGAGAGTCTGATAAATCTAGCGTACTTTCTTCATCGAAGAGCTGCTCGATATGCTGCGCGCTGGCATTCGAAGGCAGGTAACTGCCTACAACAAGAAATAAAAAAAAGAATACGCGAAAGATAGCCATGATTATCTGTACTTACGTTACCGTTTGATTAGGGGCTTTATTATTTTTTAGTTTTACTCGTAAGAGTGAAAATTGAACGGCAAATTTCACCCAATGCTATTTAACCACTCTCTTTGAAGAATAACAAAACAAACCCTCACCCCATACAATGAGTAAGACCCAAAAGTCGCGACAATTGGTTTCAAGGATTGCACACAAATGCGGTTTACCCCACAATAGCCTTTAACGCTCGCGAGCTTTCACTAAGTGGTGCGCTAAATTGACCACAATAGACAGCCTAACTAGCACGAGCGCATTGGTATTAATAACAAAACGAAAAAACTATCATGAGTGACGAGATCATCATTAATCGCGATGGGGTAGAGCAACTTCCTCTTCGACGTTTCACCGAAGACGCTTATCTAAACTATTCCATGTACGTCATCATGGACCGTGCACTTCCACATATTTCGGATGGCTTAAAGCCTGTTCAGCGACGCATCATTTATGCGATGTCAGACCTAGGGTTAAATGCAAACGCCAAATATAAAAAATCGGCGAGAACCGTAGGTGATGTGCTGGGTAAGTTTCACCCTCACGGCGATTCTGCCTGTTATGAGGCGATGGTGCTCATGGCTCAGCCTTTCTCTTATCGCTACCCTTTAGTAGATGGTCAAGGTAACTGGGGTGCGCCGGATGATCCGAAATCGTTTGCTGCCATGCGTTATACGGAAGCTAAGCTCTCGCGCTTCTCTGAGGTGCTGCTGAATGAACTTGGACAAGGTACGGTAGATTGGGTACCTAATTTTGACGGTACGCTAAACGAGCCTAGCGTGCTTCCAGCTCGCTTGCCACATATCCTATTAAATGGCGTGACAGGGATTGCCGTTGGCATGGCGACGGATATTCCTCCTCACAACGTGAGAGAGTTGGCCAACGCGTGTGCCATGTTGTTAGACAACAGCAAAGCCGAGCTTAGCGATGTGCTAGAACACGTTAATGGACCTGACTATCCTACCGAAGCTGAAATTATTACGCCAAAGTCTGATATTCAAAAGCTGTACGAGACTGGGCGTGGTTCTATAAAAATGCGCGCGGTGTACATGGAAGAAAACGGTGATGTTGTTATTACCGCTCTACCTCACCAAGCGTCTGGTGCCAAGATACTAGAGCAAATTGCCGCGCAAATGCAGGCGAAAAAGTTACCGATGGTAAGCGATCTCCGAGACGAATCGGATCATGAAAATCCAACCCGTTTGGTAATTACGCCTCGCTCGAATCGCATTGATGTAACTCAGCTGATGCAGCATTTATTTGCAACTACCGACTTAGAGAAAAACTACCGGGTCAACTTGAATATGATTGGCCTAGACGGTCGCCCTCAGGTGAAAGACTTACGTACGATTTTGTCTGAATGGTTGCAGTACCGAAAAGATACTGTGACGCGCCGCTTGCAATACCGTTTAGATAAAGTGTTAGCGCGTTTACATATTTTAGAAGGTTTATTAATTGCGTTTTTGAATATCGATGAAGTTATCGAAATTATTCGCACGTACGACAAACCAAAACCAGAATTAATGGCGCGATTCGGTTTAAGTGACACACAAGCAGAGGCAATTCTGGAATTGAAGCTTCGTCACTTAGCCAAGTTAGAAGAAATGAAGATTAAAGGCGAGCAAGATGAACTTGCAGAAGAGCGCGACAAGCTCCAGCAGCTTTTAGGCTCAGATCGCCGCCTTAAAACCCTAATTAAGAAAGAAATCCTTGCAGACGCTGAAAAGTACGGTGACGACAGGCGTTCACCTATTGTTGAGCGTGGTGAAGCTAAAGCGCTGTCTGAAAAAGAGCTGGTACCTGCTGAGTCTGTAACCGTTGTGCTGTCAGAAAAGGGCTGGGCACGCTGTGCGAAAGGTCACGATATCGATGCGGAAGGTTTAAGCTACAAAGCTGGTGATGCCTATTTATCCAGCGCCGAAGGCAAGAGTAATCAGCCAGCCGTGTTTATGGACAGTTCAGGTCGTACTTTCTCTTGTGACGCTCACGGGTTGCCGTCTGCACGAAGTCAGGGGGAGCCGCTAACCGGGCGCTTCAGCATAGTGGGTGGCGAGTCATTCCAACACGTCATTATGGCGCAAGACGAAAGCAAATTCTTAGTAGGTTCTGATGCAGGTTACGGCTTCGTCGGCACATTTAAAGATATGGTGAGTAAGAACAAGGCGGGTAAAGCCTACTTATCATTGCCTACTGCGGCGAAAGTCATGAAACCAACACCGGTTACAAATCCAGACTCCGACTGGTGCCTAAGTATTTCTAATGAAGGTCGCATGCTCATGTTCCCACTACGCGACTTACCAAGTTTAGGTAAAGGGAAGGGGAACAAGCTTATCAATATTCCTTCTGCAAAATCGCAATCTCGAGAAGAGTACGTGAAGGTGCTTGCTGTTGTACCTGATGGTGCCGCAATTAAAGTGGGAGCCGGTAAGCGCAACATGACACTGACGGCTGACGACCTTACCCACTATCAGGGAGAAAGAGGCCGAAGAGGGAATAAATTACCGCGAGGACTACAGCGGGTTGATACGGTTGAAGTTGTCTTACCCAGCAAGGACGAAACATCTGAAGATTTGTCATAAAGTTTAAGTTGTTCTTATGCTTAGGTGAACTACACTCAAAAAGGGATTAGATGAGGAATTTACATGCTAGGCATAGTTTTTACATCGTTAATCGATATGCTCGAGGAGAAAGTTTCTCCTGAGTTTGCTGACGATGTCATCATGGAAGCTGGGTTAGAAAACGACGGCGCTTATACCGCAGTGGGCTATTACCCGTTTGAACAAATGCAACGCCTGTTAGGTGTGCTGGTGGAGAAAACGGGTAAGTCAGCTAACGAGCTACTCTACGATTTCGGCTATTACTTATTTGGTAAGTTAGGTGCAGTGCATGGCGACGTGCTGGCCAATACAGAAGGCATGTTGGATATGCTGGAGCACTTGGACGGCGACATTCATGTTCAGGTTAAGAAGCTCTACCCAGACGCCGACCTACCCCGATTTACGGTGATATCCAGAACCGATAACACCATGCGCTTACAGTATTATTCTGAAAGAGAATTATATCCTTTAGCAGAAGGCTTGATGGACGCAGCCGCAGCTCATTACAACTGCACCCTGGAAAGGGAAACCCATCAACTAGATACGCCTCATACCTACGAATTTAGTATATCTCTCGTTTAACGGAGGCATGTTATGTCAGATGGAACAACGCATAGCACGCCTTCTGGTAGCGACCGTGCTGCGTTACTTGAAAGGCGTTTAAAGCGAGAGCGAAATGCGAGAGAGCAAGCCGAAGCTTTGCTGAGAGAAAAGACGCAAAGTTTGTATGCTACGCTTCAAAAAAGCCAAAGTGCACAGAAAGATTTGGAACTTGCACTATGGGCGTCGCAGGAGTCTTTTTGGAATTGGGAGGCAGAGAATGACATTATGGAATTTCGCTCATTCTCACTACATTCTGAAAGTGTATCTACCTGGTCAGGCACCTTAATTGAGCTTCTAGAGCGGGTACATGAGGACGATTTAGACGGTCTGCAGTTTCACTGGAGCATGGCGCTACACGGCAATCGTGACCGTATAGAGTTTTCTTTTCGCTTAAAGCTCGACAGCGATTTTCAGTGGGTAAGGCTGCGCGGGCGCGTGCTGAAGCGCGGAAAAGCGGGTGAAGCGCTTCATATTGTTGGCACCACAAAAGACATTACTCAGCAGCGCAAAGCCGAACAATCGTTTCACTTAATGGCCTCTGCTTTTGCGAGCTCACGTGAGCCCATGTTAGTACTCTCACCTGATCTTGTTATCACAGAATGTAACGATGCATATATTCAGCTGATTGCTGCGCCTTTCAAAGAGCAATGCATTGGTTTGGATTTCAACCAAATATTCATTGCTGAGAAAGTCGATAAAGTGCAGTTGGCGCTTGATAAACAAATTCGCTTCGAGTCGAAAGTGAAGACGCAAAACGGTGAAATTAAGGTTGTCGATATCTCGGTGGCTTTGTTTGAGACCTACCAGCAAACGTCATCTTATTTGATTGCCACAATGCGCGACATCAGCGATAGAAAACGCAACGAAGCCAAACTACGTCAACTGGCATTGCACGATGAGTTAACCGGCCTTTCCAATCGCAATTCGCTGCGTGAGTCCATCTCCGGGTTAGTACAAAAAGAACAGCACTTTATTTTGGTCTTTATTGATCTGGACGGGTTCAAAGCAATTAACGATAACGCAGGGCATGAAAGAGGGGATATTGAGCTTCAGCGCGTAGGAGCGCTCCTTACTGCCATATTCGGCCCGATAGGGGAAGTCGGCAGGTGGGGTGGTGATGAGTTTATTGCCGTATTGCCTAATCAGAATGTTGAGGAAATTGCTGAACGCTCTGAGCGGCTTATCAGCCAGATAGAAGAAGACGCCATAACCGTAAAAACGTCGGAGCTTAGGCTGTCTGCCAGTATTGGCATTGCTGAATTTCCAGAACATAGTGATAACCTAGAAAGCTTGGTGCAGTGTGCCGACGCCGCAATGTACCGTGCGAAAGAGCTGGGTAAAGGGCAAGCGTTTATTTACGAGTCAGGTCTCTATGAGAGCATGACCCAGCAGGTCAGTATGGTGAATGACTTGCGCAGAACAGTAGAGAACCACCTTCTCGATTTCTATATTCAGGGTAAATATGATCTAAACGGTGAGTTAAAAGGCGGTGAAGTACTGTGTCGCTGGATTTCAGGCTTACACGGTGTTGTATCGCCGGCAGTGTTTATTCCCATAGCAGAAGAGCACAAGCTGGACAGCGCCATTGGTCTTCAAGCGCTGGAAGCGGCATGTGATTACATTTCAATAATGGAATCGCAGCAGGGTGACGCCATTCCTTTGTCTGTGAATATCAGCGCTAATCAGATGCTTGACCCAGAATTTCCAAATCAGGCAATGTCTATCTGTATGGATAATGATGTGTCTCCCGAATTTATTGAACTAGAGCTCACTGAGTCGGTCTTTATTCGCGATGAAAAATCAGCACTTAGAGCATTAAACACGTTGAGAGATCATGGGTTTAGACTGTCTCTGGATGATTTTGGCAGTGGTTTTTCATCTCTTAGCTACTTGCGAAGTTTCCAGTTTGAAGTGGTTAAGGTGGATAAAAGCTTAATTCAGGGTATTCACCAAGATAGCAAAGCCAATGCGCTATTTAATGGTTTGATAGCCATGTTAAAGAGTTTGCAAATAGATGTGGTGGCTGAAGGCGTAGAGTTGGAGTCTTATTTGCCTTTTATGGAGCAGGCCGACATTCAGCTAATGCAGGGGTTTTACTTTGATAAACCAATGCCTTACGACCAGTTCTTGGCAAGGCATACTACAGAGCCTAATCGGTAATGTCTTCAGCTAAGCATAAACAAAAAAAGCCCTATCGGGCTTTTTTTAATGACTAAGCAAGCTCGTTACTTAGCATTAGTGCTTTCAAAGATTTTATCTGCCGATGCGGCAACAAAGCCTTTGTAAAGCTTACCATCAGGCATTTCATAGCGTTGTGCAAACTCGTAGAAGCAGCTTGGAATTGCCACAGTTTCGTCGCTAAACGCTACGTCAGCACGGTCAGCCATCGTTGAAGATTGCGCTAAAAATACATCTGGCCCACCTTTAATTTCGCCGCCAGAGGTGTTTAGCACAAAGCCTGCTTCTTTAAGCAATGTGTTTACGTCGGTAAGCTCGTCAGTACGGGTTAAGTGATTAACACTTACCGTAAAGTGGTTAGCACGGAAGCCCCATGCCGCCATCCACGCCGCGTATTCTGATTCGCTAAGCAGTGTGTCGTATTCTGCTTTAGTAACGTCCCAATGCTTACCCGAGTACAAGAAGTTATCTGCATCCACTACAGACTCAGGCATTTGATCAACCATCTTCTTGATAATTGCTTGAGCAGTTTCAGAAAGCTCATTTACACGAAGCTCACTAATAAATACTTTTGGTTTAGTATCGTCAGGGTGCTCGAAATGCTTTGCAGTAAGCTTTTTCGCTTCAAAGTCATAGTCGCCTTTAGCTTCATAACCCAATGCTAAGAAGTGCGCAGCAAGCTTGTCTAAGCGGGTTTTATCAAGAGCAAAAGTTCGAAAAGCTACATGGTCGTTAACGATGTCGTTCGTGTTTTCTTCACCCGCCAAAAGTGCATGAATTTTATGCGCTGAGGGAGTGATGGTAACGTAATCGTCCCACATGTTGCTAAACAACGTATCGATGTTGCTATGCATGGTGGTAGGGTCCTTTCTGTCGTTGACTATTTTTAAACGAATAGTTCGTATAGGGTTGGTACTAAACTGGCCGACACAAAAATCATGTCGGCCTTTTTGTAACGTGAAAAGCTTGGGTTACATCGACAAGCCTGGGCTTAATTTGCCCGGCATAGTAACTTTATCAAGCTCAACTGAAGCAACTGGGTACGCACAGTAGTCGGCTGCATAAAACGCACTTGCTCTGTGGTTACCGCTGTCGCCCACGCCACCAAATGGCGCTGCGCTGCTTGCACCTGTAATAGGTCTATTCCAGTTTACGATGCCCGCGCGAATGCGTGCGAAGAAGTAGCGATAATCTTCTTCGTTGTCGCCTAGAAGACCTGCTGATAAGCCAAAGCTGGTGTTATTCGCTTCTGCGATAGCTGCGTCAAAATCGCTGTAACGAATCACTTTAAGTAGTGGACCAAAGTGTTCTTCGTCAGGCAGTGAAGCAAGCATGTCAGTCACATCAATGATGCCAGGAGTAGCAAAACCTTTGTTCTCGTCTTTTTGTTCAAGGCAAACCAGTACTTTACCACCAAGGTTTTCAAGCTCTTGCTGTGCTTTTACCATCAGTGCAGCGGCATTGCTTGAGATCATTGCGCCCATAAATGGTTGATCTTCAGCGTCATAATCACCCACCTTAATATTCTTGGTCACTTCGATTAAGCGAGCAAGGATTGCATCACCCTGTGCATCGGCTGGTAAGAATAGGCGACGTGCACACGTACAGCGCTGACCGGACGTAATGAAAGCAGATTGAACGATGTCATGTACAGCAGCATCAACATCAGCCACATCTTTAACAATGAGTGGGTTGTTACCACCCATTTCAAGAGCCAAAATTTTACCTGGGTGACCTGCGAACTGCTCGTGCAAGATTTTTCCTGTGCGTGAGCTACCCGTAAAGAAAAGACCATCGATATCGTTATGCGACGCCAAAGCCTTACCTGTTTCAACTTCACCTTGTACTAGGTTGAGTACACCCGCTGGCAGGCCAGCAGCATCCCATAGCTTCACCATTTCTTGTGCAACCATAGGCGTCAAATCGCTTGGTTTAAACACAACCGTGTTACCTGCAATAAGGGCTGGAACAATGTGTCCGTTTGGCAGGTGGCCAGGGAAGTTGTATGGGCCAAATACAGCAACAACGCCGTGAGGCTTGTGTCGAATGAAGGCTTTACCTACAGGCATTGGGTTTTCAACGTTACCCGTTCGTTCAAAATAGGCTTTTTCAGAAATACCAATTTTGCCCATCATGGCGCCAACTTCAGTGGCAGTTTCCCATTCAGGCTTACCCGTTTCTTTAGCCATAACTTTGGCAAGGTGCGCTTTAGCTTCTTCTAGCTTAGTGCCATAAACCTTAATAATTTCAAGACGCTCTTCAACGGTTTTCATGCTCCATGCTGGAAGTGCAGCACGAGCAGCGTTAATTGCGTCATCAATTTGAGAGGCTGTCGCAGACTTACCTTCCCAAATCACTTCGTTTTTTGCAGGGTCAATTGACGCTAAGTCATGACCTTGTCCGGCAACCCATTCACCGTTGATAAAATGTGTATGTAGCATAGTGGGTGTCCTTTTAATCTCTGAATGTAACGGGGGCGAAGCGTACGTGCTCTCCCTCTTTGACATTCAATGCAGCAGCGGCTTGGCGAGATAGTACGGCAACTTGCTTTTCTTCGCTTACCGTCATCTCGGTGGCAACTGCACGAAAATCAGATACTGATGTGTTAATGATGTAGTGCGTTTGCCCTTGGGCAGCAGCGCTATCGTCAATCACTACAGGCAGTTTTAAACTCGACTGAGCCGTGCGGATGTGGCTTAAATTTGCTTCTACCGTCGGGCCTGCGTCGAAAATGTCTACGTAGCCGCGGCAAGAAAAGCCTTCTTCTTCAAGAAGCTGAAGAGCAGGGCGTGTTTTGTCATGGACTTCGCCAATGACTTCTTGCGCTTCTTTGCTAAGCAGATTTACGTATATCGGGTACTTCGGCATAAGTTCAGCAATAAACACTTTATTACCAATGCCTGTTAAGTAGTCGGCAGTAGGAAAATCCATAGAGAAGAAATGGGTTTCCAACCACTCCCAAAACGGTGAGCGTCCTTCTTCGTCACTCACACCGCGCATTTCAGCAATAACTGTCTCTGAGAAGCGTTCACGGTGCTCCATCATGAACAAGAATCGAACCTTTGAAAGGAAGCGGCCGTTTATGCCGCCGCGGGCTTGTTCGCGAAGAAACAGCGTACATATTTCAGTAACACCGGTGTAGTCATTACAAAACGTTAGAATGTCTACCGTGTTGTGAATGTTAAGCTCGCGCGAGGCGTGCACTACTTTGCTTAGGTGGTAATGATAGAACGCATCGTCTATACCAACAGCCGCTTCTATACCTGTTGTTCCCACTACCTGTCCGGTAGTGGTATCTTCCATTACAAACAAGTATGACTCATCGCCAGGTTCGGTTACGTTTGGTTTGTTAAACGCAGTTTCTGCACGATCAATTTTACGCTGCAGCAACTCGTCGTTGACAGGTAAAGACGTAAAGCCAATACCTGATTCAACGGCGATTTCTTTAAGCGCGTTATAGTCGGCCTTCGTGATAGGGCGAATGATATTCATGTTCGCTACTCGTGTTGTAATTATTCGGCGTTTACAACGGCAGCAACGGCGCGTTCAAAACGTGCAAGACCTTCTTTGATGTCTTCATCAGGAATAACCAGTGAAGGTGCAAAACGAATAACGTTCATGCCAGCAACAAGACACATAAGGTTCTCTTTCGTTGCAGCCATCATGAAGTCACGTGCACGGCCTTGGTATTTCTCATTTAACGCACAACCTAACAGCATGCCTTGACCACGTACTTCTTCAAATACGTTGTACTTTTCATTGATAGCACCTAGTAGTTCACGGAATAGGGCTTCTTTCTTAAGTACACCTTCAAGCACTTCTGGCTGGTTCACGATATCTAACGCTTTTTCCGCAACAGCACAGGCTAGTGGGTTACCACCGTAAGTACTACCGTGGGTACCTGGCTTAAGGTGTGCAGCGATGTCTGCTGTGGTAAGCATGGCACCAATTGGAAAGCCGCCACCAAGAGATTTTGCGGTTGTTAGGATATCAGGTGTTACGCCAAGACCCATATAGGCATAAAGGTGACCAGTACGACCAACACCCGACTGAACTTCGTCAAAAATAAGTAATGCGTTGTGCTTGTCACAAAGCTCGCGAACACCTTTTACGAAATCTACATCAGGTGGAATAATACCGCCTTCACCCTGAAGCGGTTCCATCATTACCGCGCAGGTTTTGTCAGAAATTAGCGCTTCAAAGGCAGCTAAATCGTTGTAGTCACAGTGGTCAACAGCGCCTGGCTTAGGACCAAAACCGTCAGAGTAAGCAGCTTGACCACCTACTGTTACGGTAAAGAAGGTACGGCCGTGGAAACCTTTGTTGAAAGCGATGATTTGGTTTTTGTCTTCACCGTGCTTGTCCAGCGCCCAGCGACGAGCTAGCTTCAATGCTGCTTCGTTCGCTTCTGCGCCTGAGTTTGCGAAGTAAACTCTATCTGAAAACGTTGCGTCATTTAGCTTTTTAGCTAAACGAAGGGCTGGCTCGTTAGTGAAAACGTTGCTTAAGTGCCAAAGCTTGCTGCCTTGTTCATTAAGAGCTTTCACAAGCTCTGGGTGACAGTGACCTAAAACGTTAACTGCAATACCGCCTGCAAAGTCGATGTACTCAGCTCCATCTTGATCCCATACGCGTGAACCTTCACCTCGAACAGGTACCATACCTGCTGGGTTATAGTTAGGAACCATTACATCATCAAATGTAGCGCGAGTTACGTTCATCTTTGTTACCTCTGCGTTGGGCGCCAATCACACTGTGTGATTTGGCCTATCGAATCTATGAGCACATTTTAGTACTACTTTGGTCGATAAGCGTTAATTGGGCGCGTAAAAACTAATCGGATTTGTTCAACAGTATGCCATTTTTTTTAACATTTGTCTTCTATGCAAAGGGCTGCAGCCCTTTATTTATAAGGACTGTGGCTTAATTTGCAGGAAAAGTGAATAACTATTAACTACTGGGCTATATCAATTAGTAATAATCAATTTTTGCGCTGAGAAAAGGGCTGCATACGGGTTTTAATGCACTGTGAGGCAATAAAAAAGGGGGGATAGGACTGGAAGCCTTACCTGTTTAATGTCGCTAAAAACGGGCAAGGCATTGAGCAACCGTCAATAATTTGGGGCATCATGCACATGAAATGAAAAAGGTGCATAACGAGTGCATGAATATCCACTAAAAAATTAATGATTCTCTTCGTTTTTCACCAAAGGAAGGGTGAAAATATCAATGGTTTTGAGTTTTTCGAGTGCACCTGCAGGGTAGCGTTGCTCCATGAAAAGCGGCTTTACTTCTTTCATTTCAACAAGCTTTAACTGATGTAACATCCGAATTTGTGTGTAGGTTCGGGCTTGATGAAGTACCTTACTGAGTGTTTTAGGCTGTGCGGGTACTTTATCGGCACACGCTCGCATAGGTTCTGCAATAGGCAAGCGCATTAAATGCATCCACTCCAGAATATCCGCGCTGACTGCATCTGCGAATTCTTGCTGTAGAGCAATAAGGTGGTTGGCTGAAGGAGCCACTTTGAGTAGCGCTTCATGTCGCTTTTGCTCTTTGTCTTTCTGGCATTCTTGCAACAGGTGTAGCTGAATTTTATCGAACAGTTTGAAGTAAAGTCTTGTTACGACACAACGCCCCAAATTACTAAGCATCGCAAGGGTATAAGCCTGGTTTTTGTTTAAATCCGTAAGTGCTGCAAGGCGTTTCGCCGTTATGGCAACGCCAGTCGTATAAGGCGTAAGCTTTTGTTTAATTAGCGGGTAAGGGTCGGTAATCTGAGGCATAGCGCGCTTTAAAATGAGCGACGGTATCAATGTGCGTAGGTTTTCAATACCCAAAAAGCTCAATGCTGTGCGCAGTGTCTCTACCACAATGATACGCCCACGGGAGTCTTTGCGTCTAAATTGTGGAGTATTCACTACAACGATTAGTTCATCATAAAGCCATGGCATGGTCGCGGCAATTGGCTCTAGTTTCGAAACAGAGCATGCCTTCACGGAAAGAGCGTCAAGAAGCTCGCCGATATTTTCGGGCAAGTTAAGTACGTTTTGAACGAGCTCGTCGGTATAGCTTAGCTGCTCTGTTAATTCACCTAGAAGGATCTCGTGAAGATGGTGACTCACTGATTCAAGGTATGACGCTTCGGTTTTCTCTTGAAGGCGCTTGTTTTCAATCGCCACTTTTTCAACGTGCAGTAGCAGCCTGCGCGCATCACCTTGCTCCGATTGCTCGAAGCTTACTTCTCCCACCTTGCGCCTTCCTAGCATTTCCAGCACTCGCTCTGGCGATATGATCATATTTTCAAAACGATCATCTATCGTGGGCGGTGTGGTTGCCCCCATTGTCATATTAAAAGCACTCCTGCTCATAACTTTTTGGTGAACGGCAATATTATCGTACATCAGGGGCCTTTATTACTTTCGCTACGGTAATGATGAAAATGATAGCTACTGCTTGAAAGCAAGCCTTATTTACCCTGCAACTGTTGATATTGCGTGTGCGATGCTTCGTATAATCTTTATTCAGCGCATTGGCTAAAACGAATTATGAAAAGTTAAACGAAAAATCAGTGAATTGCGAGTAATTCTGGCCTTCAAGCGTAACCTTTTACACTATAGAAGCGTATCGGCATCAAACTCGTATACTTAAATTGATTTAAACTGAAGAAATGCATCCAGTACGCTATGACCGTGTTCGGTAAGCAGTGACTCGGGGTGGTACTGCACGCCCCAAATAGGATGATGGTTATGGGAAATTGCCATGATTTCCTTTGTGCCCTTTGCGGTTTCACACCATGCATCAACACTCAGTGAGGCAGGTAGCGATGCGGGATCTAAAACCAATGAGTGGTAGCGCGTCACGTTAAACGGGTTAGGTAAGCCTTTGAACAGGCCACTGTTGCGGTGTGTTAGGGGGGAAACTTTTCCATGCTTAATCTCTTGTGCACCTACTACCTTGGCACCAAACACTTGACCTATAGCTTGATGACCCAGGCATACACCTAAAATAGGAATCTTGCCTGCAAAATGTTCAATCGCAGATAAGCTGATGCCTGCTTCGTTTGGCGTGCATGGTCCCGGTGAAATAACTAACTGTGAAGGCGCTAAGCGAGATATGTCGTCTAAGGTCAGTGCGTTATTTCGCACCACTTCAACGTCGACGCTGAGCTCAGTGAAATACCGAGCGAGGTTATGAGTGAACGAATCGAAGTTATCAATTAACAGCAACACAGCAGTGCTAATCCTTGGAATTTCTAGGTTGCGAAGGTTCTAGCCATGAAGGATAAAATGAACCCTTCATGGCTTGTAGCAAGATGTTGGAATCCGGCTGTTATGGCTTTGGAATAAAGCCGACTGCTTTGTATACTTTAGCCAAAGTTTCAGCCGCTCGCGCTGACGCTTTCTCAGCACCCTGACGCATTACGTCGTCAAGATATGCTCTGTCTGCGCGAATTTCAGCATAGCGGGCCTGAATTGGTTCAAGTAGAGCAACCACAGCGTCTGCAACATCACCTTTAAGGTGGCCATACATTTTATCGGTATATTCAGGCTCAAGCTCTTTAATTGATTTACCCGTCGCAAGCGAAAGTAGAGTCAGTAAGTTAGACACGCCTGGTTTTTCAGTTGGGTTAAAGTAGATATTAGCTTGCTCGTCAGAGTCGGTCACGGCACGTTTGATTTTCTTGGCTAACTTCTTAGGATCTTCTAATAAGCCGATGAAGTTATTCGGGTTGTTGTCAGACTTAGACATCTTCTTTTCAGGCTCTTGAAGGCTCATGATGCGCGCGCCAAAGTCTGGGATATACGGGTCAGGTAGACGAAATACATCGCCGTATAGATTGTTAACACGTGTAGCAATGTCACGAGTTAATTCAAGGTGCTGCTTCTGATCTTCACCTACCGGTACTTTATCTGCTTGGTATAGCAAAATATCTGCTGCTTGGAGGACAGGGTAGCTGTATAAGCCTACATTAATGTTATTTTCGTTCTTCGCAGACTTATCTTTGAATTGAGTCATGCGATTTAGCTCACCCATTTGGGCGTAACAATTCAATACCCAAGATAGCTGTGCATGTTCAGGCACATGGGATTGCAAAAACAGAGTACTTTTTTGTGGATCAATACCGCAAGCAAGGTAAAGAGAAAGGCCGTCTAGACAAGCTTCAGCAAGCTGCTTAGGGTCTTGTCGTACAGTAATAGCATGCAAATCCACTATCATATATAAGCAGTCGTGGTCGTCTTGCATGGAAACCCACTGTTTAAGTGCACCCATGTAATTGCCAAGGGTAAGTTGTCCTGAAGGCTGACAGCCACTTAATACAATGGGTTTATTACTCATTTCTTTTTACCTGTAATACGTTAAATACTGTGAAAATAAAGCTTGAGAAAATAAAGCTTCGAAAATTATGCTTTAGACAGTGACGCTAGTTCATTGCGCATTTGCTCAATGACATCGCTGTAGTCGGGTTGAGAAAAAATAGCCGAACCAGCCACAAACATATCCGCGCCCGCTTCCGCTATTTCGCGAATGTTATCGACTTTTACGCCACCGTCAATTTCAATTCGAATATCGTAGCCGCTTTCTAATACACGCTGTTTCACCGCGCGCACTTTATCTAAGGTGCTTGGAATAAACTTTTGACCACCAAACCCTGGGTTAACCGACATAATAAGAATGTGGTGCAGTTTGTCCATGACGTGGTCAAGGTAATGTAGTGGCGTTGCTGGGTTAAATACGAGCCCCGGCTTGCAACCTGCATCGATAATAAGCTGTAGAGAGCGGTCTATGTGCTCAGACGCTTCTGGGTGAAAACTAATATAGCTGGCCCCTGCATTCGCGAATTTTTCAATTAAGTCATCGACGGGCTTCACCATTAGGTGCACATCAATGGGAGCGGTAATGCCGTAGTTTCTTAACGCCTCGCAAATCATTGGCCCAAACGTAAGATTGGGTACATAGTGGTTATCCATTACATCGAAATGCACCACATCAGCGCCAGCCTCTAATACCTTTTCTACGTCTTCGCCAAGTCGAGCGAAATCGGCCGATAGTATTGATGGAGCAATTAGGAATGGTTTCATTGCATGTCCTTTCATTCTAAAAACAACAAGGTGCGTTGCCACTTACGTTTCACCTTTGCGAAAGTTTACCCAAATCCGTGCTTCTTTACTATGCAAAGGGTTAATCAGCGTTAATTTCACGGAAATTTAAGATAAACGGACTTTGTCAGAACGTTGCCCAATTTTGGTGAGCGCGCGTTATGTTGGTGCATTTTTATGCAGCGTTTTTTTGTTTCGGTGACAGCGGATGGATTTTTTAAGAGAAATAATGCTCTAAATTTCAATTGGTTAATTTATTTTTTGCGAGTTTTTTTGATGAACCATAAATGGGCATCAACTTTGCGTTATCCAGTCCAAAAAAGAAAACACAGACAGAAAAAACGAATTACAACAAGTTTGAATTTGACTGGAGAACACACATGAAAACATCTACAAAAAGAACAATACTTGCCGCTGCTATTTCTTCAGCGTGTCTGTTAACAGCCATGCCTAGCTATGCAGAAGGTTCATTCACTGCTAACGCTAGTGCAACCAGTAACTACATCTGGCGTGGTCTAACACAAACAACTAACGAAGCCGCAGTACAGGGTGGTATCGATTACGCGCATGAAAGTGGTTTTTATGCGGGTACGTGGGCATCAAATGTAAGCTATGAATCAGACGACATTTACTCTTATGAGCACGACATGTACTTTGGTTTTTCTGGCGAGTCTGAGGGTATTGCGTACGACTTTGGTTATCTTTATTACAACTACGATGATGAAGCAAACTTTGATTTTGCGGAAGTTTACGGCACCGTAGGTATGGGTGGGTTGAGCCTTACTGTATACCTTTTAGCGCACACTGAAGCTGACGAAGGCGAAAATCAAGACTTCGGTTTTGCACAAGCATCGTACACCTCGCTTGATTACAGCATGGAGATCTTAAACGGTACGGAACTTGGTTTCCACGTTGGCTATCACGAAGGTGATTTCGCTGAAGCATTCAACGGCGTAGAGGGTTATGCGGACTACGGTGTTTCGATCGCTAAAGATGGTTTTAGCTTCGCTGTAACTGGCACTAACTTAGATGACGACGGTGCCGATGCATTGGATAATGACGCAGTGAAATTTACTGTAGCATACTCTATGGACTTCGAACTGTAATGACCTTGTAGAGGCCATTGGATGGCCTTTATCAAAACGTTGAGTACTAAAAGCCTAATGTGTTTTCGTTAGGCTTTTCATTTTTCAAAAAGCAACGCATTTTTAACTTGTTCGTAACCTGCTTTTGATTATAATGAGATTAATTTTTAAACGAGTGTAAGGAGTATTCAGGATGAAGGTTCTTCCATTTTTTGCGATTTGTGGAGCGGTAGCGCTTGTTAGCGTTGCGGTTACAAGTACGCCAAATTCACACTCGTCAGTATGCGAATTCCAACCCGTTACGGAGTTCAACCCCAAGTTGCCCGCAAGCCATATTCAAAACCAATGTGCCCGTCATCAAGAGGGTGTTGAGGAAGTAAGTTGGCTGTCATGGATAGCGGGGAAATCATCCTCTTTCCAATTCCACTTTTTAGACCTACTTGAGTTGATGCACAGCGACGAAGGTAATCGAGATTTCACCTCACCTGCTAACGACACTTAGGGGAAGATTATGCAGTCTGGTACTGGTTTTTGGTCAGTTCTAGGTAGTGTAGTTGCTAGTCTATTTGGTGTTCAGAGCCATAAAAACTACGAACGTGACTTTACTAAAGGCACTTTTATCAGCTTCGCCGTCATTGGCGTAATCTTGGTTGTGCTGTTTGTTGTTACGCTTTTTATGTTCGTTAAATGGTATACGGGCTATAGCGCATAGCAATCGCGTGAATACACATTAAAATCGTATGCGGGGAAAGCGGTCGATGCGCTACCGATAAGACGTTTTTTAGGCTCCACACACTAAACTGAAGGGCGGTGAAACGTCTTCTTTTTTCGAGTCTTTCGCTTTGGTGCGATGTTAGCTGGAGGGAAATAGGCCAAAATTTCATCCACAGGCTGTCGCTTTGCACCGTTTTGACTTATCGAACGCTTGACTGACAGCATACTGAAATCTGCCCCGTGATAAAGCGACCGAGTTAGCGGTAAGTCGTGATTTGAGATGAGGACGGGTATGCCTCGCTTTTTTGACGCGCGGGTGGCGAGCTCAGCCAGCTTCTCTTGAGATTCTTGTCCGAAGCTTCGCGCGGCATAGCTGGTGAACGCTGCAGTCTTGCTGATAGGAGCATACGGTGGGTCACAATAAATAACATTGCCACGCCTAGCTCTAGAAAAAACCTTTTCAAAAGGAAGACAAGTAAACGTCGCTTTTTGCGACTTTTCCGAAAACACAAACATCTCGTCTTCTGGAAAGTAAGGTTTTTTATAGCGGCCAAAAGGTACGTTAAAACGCCCTTGAAGACTATAACGACATAATCCGTTGTAACCGTGACGGTTCAAATACAAAAAGAGAATGGCGCGATAATATTCATCTTGTGTGGCGTTAAACTCTTCTCGTAAAGCGTAATACATTTTTTCTTCGTTGCGTTTTCCGTCGAAAAATGAGCGTGCATCGTTAATCAGTGCATCGGGCTGCGCTTTAAGGAAATTGTATAAGTTGATGAGATCAGGATTGATGTCATTAAGCAGGTAGCGTTTGTATTGCGTATTCAGAAATACAGATCCGGCACCAACAAACGGTTCAATGAGTTTATTGGCTTGCGGTAATCTGGCCTGAATATGCTCAACCAAGCTGTATTTGCCACCGGCCCATTTTAAAAAAGCCCGGTTTTTTTTCTGCATCATGCTTAAACGTTACTACCTAGACGGAATGAAGACGGTGGTTTTTCCGTGCGCCGCCGTTCCAAGGGAAAGGGTCGTCTTTATACTTTTATGCTGATCAGTATCAGATATCACCACACTAAAGGTAGATTGTAACTTTCATCAGTAAAACGGACAACCAACAAGTGTCGCAAGAACGGAATTTTGCTCATTTACTGGAAATATTATGGCCACCCGGTTGTGAAATGACTTAATTTTGCGCTTTGCTCATCTCTGAGAGGATTTGGTTTCCTCGCTTTATAAAAGCATTTTGTTTACCTGGATATTCGGGTAAATTTGTTCGTGCTTGTTGCGCTTGAGATAACGACGTGTAGATTTGCCTGTTAACTACTACAAACCAGTCGCCACCATAGCGCGTCGTTTTATAAATTCGCGTTTGCTCAGTTAGATTGTTTTCTCGTAGGAACTCACTGAGAACAGACTCATTTTTCATCGCTAACAACTGTATAGCGTAGTCATCTTCCCCAATCCAGCCTTCTTGACTCGATTCACTGGCCACTGTGGTTGGCGCTACATTATCGTTGACGCCGTCCGAGTTTGATTTGACACCTTGAGCAGATTGTTGATTACTTAGCGCACCACTGCTAACCACCTCTGAACCATTGGAATCAGTGGTATTACCTTCAATCGGGGCATTCTCAAACTGGTTATTGTCTGCCTGTTCTGAAGATGGCGTAACTTCAGGTAAGGATGAAACCGCATTTTCCCAATTGGTAATCAACGGACCGTTATCTGACGATTCATCAATTAACGAGCCACCAACGTCTGCACTATCATCATTGGGCGCGGAAACAAGCTCTACATTGCCTATTTGGTTGGTTGCTTGAGTTGCTGAGTTTGATGCTGTTGTTTCGCTTTCATCGGTTTCACCATTGCCTATAAGCTTGTTATAAGCAGAGCCGGGCTCAACCTGCGTTCTTTCAGGTTCTGGCGAAGGTTGACTAATAGGCGCAAAAATCGATGCTAATTTATCACCGTATTGCCAGTAAATAAGGCCAGAAAACGTAGCAAGGAACACGCATATAACAGCGATATAAAACCACTTAGACTTTAACGGGTTGATAAAAGTTTGCGTATTTTCACGCTGTCTATTTTCTAAATGAGCCTGAAAAGCCTCGCGACGTGAAGCAATCATTTTGTCGAGCTCTGACTCGAAGCTAGGCTGTTCGCTAATGACTGACTGGCTGCTAATTATTAGAGGGGTTTCCGTATTTTTTGCAGGAAGCCACTGCTTGGCGCGCTCAGCCCATTCGTTATTCGCGAACAAAAGCACATTTAAATGCTGTTTGTTACCAGCAAACCGACTTTGTAACACCAAGTCCCATAGTTCTTGTAGTAGTGCATCAGGAAGATTGTGGGCTTGGGTGATGGCTATAAGAATTGGACCTTCGTGACTATTTAGGTCGGAAAGTAGTTCGTTTAGAGGCCTAACGAAGCTACCCACCACTTGACCAAGAAGCTGCCGACAAAGTTGTCGACGGTAGTCAGAGGGCTCCATATTTTCTTGCGCAGTTAAATACGCAATCTCGGTATCATCGTGCTGCTGAAAGACAAAGGCTTCAAGGGTCTTTTGTTGTTGAGCAATAGACTCACCACTGACAAAAATCAGCTGAGAAGAGTAATTGACCAAATATTCCAAACGTTCATGCAGTTCACTTTGCATGGGAGTTTGCCCTTATTCACCGTTGCTTTAAAAACTGTCCTGCAACGCATTTCTTCATGATTCCAACTAACGTAGGGAAGTCAAGATAGACGCGTTGCCAGGTTGTCGCGAGGGCTAATGACTAAGAAAGGATGTCAGTAAGAATGGCGTCCGTGACGTCCTTGGTAACAACCGCTTTGCCTATGCCTTGAGGAAGTACAAATCGAATACTGCCAGCTTCCACTTTTTTATCGCGTTTCATATGCTTAACGTAGTCATCCTTTGTCATACTATTTGGGCCTGCAACCGGTAAAGCAAATGCTTCAAATAGCGACGATACGCGTCGTGTTTCTGACGCTTCAAACCACGTTAATGCTTCAGCAGCTTTACAAGCAATTATAGTACCAGCGGCTACCGCTTCGCCATGCAGCCAGTTACCGTAGCCTTGCTCGGCTTCAATAGCGTGACCGAACGTGTGGCCTAAGTTAAGAATGGCGCGTAAACCACCTTCACGTTCATCTTTTGCTACCACGTCTGCTTTGATTTCGCAGCAGCGAGAAATAGCTTGGGTAAGAATTTCAGTATCAAGCGACGTAAGCGCATCTACATTACTTTCAAGCCATTCAAAAAACGGTGCGTCGTAAATGATACCGTATTTGATGACCTCTGCCATGCCAGCAGCAAACTCCCTCGCGGGTAATGTAGCGAGGGTATCAGTATCAATGGCCACATAAACCGGTTGGTAAAAAGCGCCAATCATGTTTTTGCCGAGAGGATGATTTACCGCGGTTTTTCCACCTACTGATGAGTCGACTTGAGAAAGCAAAGTCGTAGGAACTTGAATGAAGGGCACACCGCGTTGGTAAGTTGCCGCAACAAAGCCAGTAAGATCACCAATTACACCACCGCCAAGTGCGATAAGTGTCGTATCTCTTGCAGCGTTTAGCTCAAGAAGGCGTGTCATAACCACTTCGAATTGGGCAAGGTTTTTGTGTTGCTCGCCATCCGGCAAAATAATGGTTTCGACCTGAACATCGCCACACGCCGCTTTAGTGGTTTCTAAATATAGTGGGGCAACAGTTTCGTTGGTAACAATGACGGCAAGTGGGCCTTTTATATAGGCACTAAAAAGGCCAGGTTGCGAAAGCAGCCCAGCCTCTATCTGTATAGGATAGCTACGTTCTCCAAGTTCCACAGTTAAGGTTGACATTGGCGTAGCACCTCCTATTACATATTTAATTTATAAACCAATTTTACTGATAATCTGATTCGCTACAGCACGCGCACTTTGGTCGTCTGTATCAACAATGTAATCAGCAACTTCTTCGTAAAGCGGGTTGCGCATTTCTGCAAGATCGCGAAGTACTTGTTCTGGATCTTCGTTTTGTAGCAAAGGACGACGTTTGTCACGTTGTGTACGGGCAACTTGCTTATCGATTGTCGTTTGTAGGTAAACAACGATGCCGCGGGCAGATAAACGATTACGCACAGCTTTAGTTACAATAGAACCGCCGCCAGTAGCAAGTACAATACCTTGCTTATCTGTCAAATCGTTAATGACGTTTTCTTCGCGTTTACGGAAACCGTCTTCGCCTTCAAGGTCGAAGATCCAGGCAATGTCTGCACCCGTGCGGCGCTCAATTTCCTGATCCGAATCAAAAAAGTCTAGGTGAAGTTCGTCTGCCAGATGTCTACCGATGGTACTTTTGCCAGCACCCATTGGGCCAACTAAAAAGATATTACGTTTTTCAGCCATATTTGCTTATATCACAACTTAATCATGTTAGGGGCAGTGCACTGTTGCCTTACCAGCCTACCCATTGACTCGTGCCTATTTAGTGTCCAATAAGCACCACTCCTTAAACCTCGCTTAAATTTCGAGGCGGGGATTATCTCAGTTTCATGCAAGGCGTTGCAAGTTTTGTTACTAACAAATAGCGTATACCTGTAAATTTAGTTACAAAAAAAGGCTGAAAACCAAAAAAAGCGCACAAAAATGCGCTTTTTTGAAGGCTAAAAATGAGGATTATGGTCTTTCAGTGACTATCTTGGGTGTCACAAAGATAAGTAGTTCTCGTTTTTGCTGAAGTTGTGACGAGTTTCTGAAAAGGGCACCAACGACAGGCAAATCACCAAACAAAGGCACTTTCGACACGCCATCAGAACTGGTTTGTTGGAATATGCCACCTAATACGATGGTTTCGCCGTTTTCTACCAATACCTGCGTTTTAATTTCTTGGGTATCGATGGCTACGGCCTCACCAGTAGACGTAGAAACGGTTTCGCCACGGGTATCTTGCGTAACAACTAAATCCAAAATAATGCGATTATCAGGCGTAATATGTGGCGTAACTTTCAGTGACAAAACGGCTTTTTTGAACTCTACTGAAGTCGCACCGCTAGACGTTGCTTGTACGTAAGGTATTTCCGTACCTTGTTCAATGTAAGCTTCATGCTGGTTAGCAACCGTAATACGAGGACTCGCAATAATTTCGCCTTTGTTTTCAGATTCTAGTGCGGAAAGCTCAAGGTCTAATATGGTGCCATCAACCAAGCTCGCAATTTGAAAGCCAATGCTACCCGCGGCGCTGGTCACAGGCAGGTTCACATTAAGGCGATTATCAATGCTAGGCACTATGCCGCCGGCAATGGTGTCTGCGCCCTCAAGGCTTCCCGACACACCATTATCGTCTTGACGGTCGCTGAAACCCCAACGAACGCCAAGCTGCTCGCCTACATCGTCAAGCACAGTAACCATACGGCTTTCAATCAGCACTTGCTTTACTGGAATATCTAACGCATTGATGGTTTTTCTTGCTTCATCAATAGAGGCTAACGTGTCGCGAATAAGTAAAGTGTTGGTTCGTTCATCTACTGTAACACCCCCTCGCTCAGATAAGATCCCGCCCTCTGTCGACTTTAAGATCGTGGCCAAGGCAGCAGCTTTTGCATAGTTAACAGGAATATTAACCGTATGAAGAGGCGCTAAGTCTGAAACTTGCTTTTTAGATTGAAGGGCTTGGGTTTCACGAGCCGATAGTTCTTCAGCCGGTGCAATTAATAAAATGTTGCCCTCTAAGCGTTTATCCAGACCTTTAACACGCAAAATCATGTCGAGAGCTTGATCCCACGGAACGCCCGACAAGCTTATCGTTACGTTTCCTGTTACGGTGTCGGTGGTCACTAAGTTAAACCCATTAACCTGCGCAATAATTTGTAAAACTTGTCTCACAGGAACATCTTGAAAATCGAGCGAAATGGGGTCGCCTGTGTATTTCTTTTCCGCTTCCAAGGCGTCTTGCTGCGCGCTGTCCATTGGCGTTATCGCCATACGAATTACGCCGTCTTTTACCGTATTTTGAACCGTAACTGGGCCCGAATAATTAACCTCAATTCGCGCGCCATCTTTATCTTCGAATGTCTCGATGGTAGAAACCAACGTGCCGAAATCAGCCACATTAAGTTCTACCAATTGGTCTTCGCCTAACTTGGTGTTTGGTAATGTAAGGGATACTTTTCCTTGTGACTCAATAAGCTGAAGCTTTGGCGCTTGGCCCTCAAAACTCACCAGTGTTACAGCGGTATTGTTAGCTGCTTGAGTAAAGTCGATGTTTGTGACCGTGGTGGTAACGGTTGATGCATTTCGTTTAGTATCAGGGTCGACTAACAAAGGCTCTTGGGCTTTTACTGGCGAAACAAATACGGTTAATGAAAATATTGCAGCCACAGCGAAGGCCAGCCAATACCATCTAGGCACTCTACGATTCAGAGATTTGTTAAATATGTATCGTTCGGCCATGCTTACTCTCCCGCCTTCGATGCTGTAGTCATTGTTGTTGTTTTCCTTTGCCAGCAGCCCGCACCATCAGGTAATAACTGTTCAATAGTAATTGAGTCGGTGCTAATTTGCGTAATTTTGCCATAAAACAAGCCGATACGACTCCCTACTTTAGCTTTATGTAATACGCCATCGTTACTTTTCAATAATGCCCACTGCACTCCTTTAACGGCAAAGTTGCCAGTCAGTGCGAGGGCGTCCACGCCATAGGCTTCCAATGCTTCTTTAGGGCGCTGGAAGTTTGGCTGTAAACAGTTTTCTACCCGCGCTTTTGCTACTGGAGCGGTGTTGTTCTTAGGGCGATCGAACGGGCTTCTTAAAGCGCTTGCCGAATAGCTAAAAGGTGGGTGAGTCTTGAATTCTGGATACGGTTCAATTTGTGGCTGAGCACGCTCTTTAACACTCTGTGTATAGGCATGCAGATCGTCGAGTTTAGGTGAACAGCCTGTTACTAACAATATGATTAAAAGAGATAAAAACGAACGAATCATTGTTCATCTCCTTCAATGTCTGTCGAGTTTTCCGAACGATAAGTTTTCGCCTGCAGCTTCAGCGACAGACCATTTGCTTCACGCTTTATGTCAAAATCGTGAAGCGTAACGATACGAGGTAAATCCGCAACTTTGGAAACGAATTCGCCAAAGTTGTGATAGCCACCGCTTACTTCCATTTCGATAGGTAGTTCGGTGTAAAACTCTTTTGGTACTTCTTGTTGCCAGTTAAGCAACTCAAACGTGAGGCCCGATGCGGTACCAACGTAAGTGATATCGTCAAGCAAACCCGGTGTTTCGTTGCTGGTTGGAAGACTTTTCAGCATAGACGAGAAGTCTTCTTTAATTTGCGCGAGTTGGGCTTGGTAGGCTTCTAAATTAGCCGCAATGCGGTACTTTGCTTCGAGCTGTAACTTTAGTTCTTGTTCTTTTAATTCAGCCGCATCTTTAATCGGTAATTTGGGGCTTATTAGCATGTAGTAGCTCAACGCACCTACCAATATTGCGACAAACGCCGCCACAACAATGCGAACTTCGTTTGGCCAAATAGCGATTTGTTCAAAGTCGAGTTCGTTGAGTTCTTTTAGTTTTGAAACATCAAACTTCATGGTTATTGCGCCTCACTACTTTCTATTTCTAGCGGAGCAACATTGGGGGTTATCGAAAACGTAAGCGTAAAGTTGCTAATCGCTCTCGCTGCACTGCTGTCAGATTTAATGGTAGAAAGCTCTGCGGCAACGAACACTTTCGAGTTGTCCAGCGCGCGCATAAAGTCGGACAGGCGATTGTTCGAATCACTAGTACCTTCAATCTCAATACGGTTATTGCTTCTGGTCATAGACTCGAAGGCCACACCGGGAGGAACGAGTTTAGCAAGTTCATCAAATACTATAGGAGCCACATTGCGACTTGCTTGCAGTTGCTCAATTAATGCCATGCGCTGCTCAATGGCATTTTTACTGTCTTTAACCTTTTTTATCTCTGCAATTTGCGCATCTAAAACCGCGATTTCCCGTTCAAGGTATTGATTACGCGAGTTTTGATTACTTATTTGCTGGTCGATAGCTTGACCAATGAACCAAAAAATCAATCCTACAATGGCGGCAACAGCAAGTAGCCCTGCCAAGTATTGTTGTTTTTGATGTTGGCGCTGCTTCTCTCGCCAAGGTAGTAAATTTACATGTGCCATGGCGTAAAGCTCCGGCTCGCTAGACCCGCTGCAATCGCAAGCTGTGGTGCAATTTTGCTAAGTCTCGTGGCATCAAGTTTAGGGTTTATCGACATGTTGCTAAACGGATTGAAGCAATCAACCTCTAGGCCTAAGTCTTGTTTTAAAATGTCGACTAACGGTTCAATAGTAGCGGCACCGCCGCTAAACAGTATTTTGGTGGGGCGCTCTGCATGTAGCGTGCTCATATACATTTGTAATGCACGGTTGATATTTTGCTGTAGGTTAGCGGCAAATATAGGAAGCGTATCTTCCACCCAATTTCCAGACAGCGTGCCATCAAGTAGCTGACGCTCTGCGGTTTCACGCTCAACCATATGAATGGCGCTAATATCGTTAATTAGCTGATTTAAGCCAAAGGCGTGCTCTTTGGTGTAGATGACGTCGCCGTTTTTTATTACGCATATTTGAAGAAGCGAGGCGCCCACATTAATACAGCAAAGTGGCATGTCTTCGGTATGAGGCGTATGGAAAAAGTCCATGGCATTGCCGATGGCATAATTTTCCATATCAACAATTTTGGGTTCAAAGTTAGCTTCTCTTGCAAGCAGCAAGCGACTGTCTACCAAATCTTTATGCGCAGCGGTAAGTAATACATTTACTTTTCCAGTGTGCGTTGCGCTCGGCCCCATTTCTTCAAAATCCAAATATACTTCTTCAAGCGGATAGGGAATGAGACTGTCGGCTTCGATCTCAATTTGATTTTCTAAATCGTAATCGCTTTGCTCTGGGTCCATATAGACGATTTTACTGATCACTGACGTACCAGCCACCGCAACATTTGCCAGCTTTAATTTTGTTTTTAGCGACTTTCGAATTTTCTTGAGAGCAATGCTTACTGACTCATAGTCTTTAATATCACGCTCAGAGAAAGCGATTTTGTTAATTGGCTCACAGGCATACCCTTGAAGGACGAACCCGTCTTTCGATTGCTCTAACCACACCGCTTTTATTTGACGCGTGCCTATATCTAAGCCCACAATGGGCGGCAGCTTTTTCTTAAACAGCGATTTCATGTGCAAGTGTCCAGTTTCAAAGGTAGTTGCTCTAAAGTACAATGTTACTCTAATAGTCTTATGCGTATGGTTCTAGAGATAACACATACGTATAAAATATACGTCATTTCAACAAAATGTCTTGGTATCCGTTACAGTGAAGTACATCAAACCACTTATTTTATTTAGTTTTCTATCAGGCCTTCTTGGTTTTGCAGCACTGGTAGGTATTTACTTTTATATCAAACCTGACCTACCAAGTGTTACTGTACTTAAGGATGTACGCCTGCAAACACCCATGCAGATATACACCAAAGACGGAAAACTTATTTCGCAGTATGGAGTTAAACGGCGGATCCCCGTAAAACTTGAGGAAGTCCCGCAAGAATTAATTAACGCCATACTCGCTACCGAAGACAGTCGCTTCTACGAACACCACGGTATTGACCCCATTGGTATAATGCGTGCTGCAGTAAGTTTAGTCCTTACTGGCGAAAAGCGTCAGGGAGCAAGTACGTTAACCATGCAGCTAGCACGAGGGTTTTTCCTTAGTCGGGAAAAAACCTATATCAGAAAGATCAAAGAGATCTTTATAGCACTGCACATGGAGCAAGAGCTTTCTAAGCAGGAAATTCTTGAGCTGTACCTCAACAAAATCGAATTAGGCCATAGAGCGTTTGGTTTTGGGGCGGCCGCCCAAGTGTACTATGGCAAACCGCTTAACGAACTCTCTTTAGCTCAAATTGCTACTATTGCAGGTCTTCCCAAGGCGCCATCAGTGCTTAACCCTATCAGCGGGCCGCAACGTTCTGTCGAACGCAGACGCGTGGTCTTACTTCGTATGCTTGACGAAGAGTACATCACTAAAGCGCAGTTCGATGAAGCTGCCAATGCGCCAGTTTCAGCGAAGAAGCACGGTGCTGAAATTGAAGTGGATGCGCCTTATTTGGCCGACACCATTTATAACGAAATGGTAGAGATTTATGGAAAAGAAGAGGCAGAAACCGGCGGATACCAAGTTTTTGCGACTGCAACGTCAGATCTTCAATTAGCTGCTCAGCGTGCGGTGGTTCGAAATCTTCATGACTATGATGAGCGTCATGGCTATAAAGGCGCCCTTGGCTACTTATGGAATATTCCTAAGCCAGAAGGAAAGGATGACGCGATTCCACAACTTTCATTGAGCTATGACATAAGTGATAAGACAACACGAGAAGAGTGGGATAACGAATCAATCATGCGCGTGCTTGAAGAGATTCCTCACATTAAACCTCTTTTGCCATCGGTTGTTACGAAAGTAAATGAGCAGTCGATAGAAGTGTTGTCTGTAGATGGCAAATCAATAACAGTCGAGTGGGATGGACTAGATTGGGCCCGACGCTACATTACAGACTTTAGGCAGGGTAGTGACCCCAAAAGCGCTTCAGATGTGACTCAAGAAGGGGCGGTCATTTATATCAGACAGCAAGAAGGGCAGTGGCGCATTTCGCAAATCCCTGAGGTGAGCGGAGCGTTTATCGCACTTAATCCGAAAAACGGTGCGGTTGAAGCGGTTGTTGGTGGCTACAGCTTTTATCAAAGCCAGTTTAACCGAGCAACACAGGCCAAGCGCCAAGTGGGCTCGAACATCAAGCCTTTCGTTTATTCTGCTGCATTAGACAGTGGCTATACCCTTGCATCCATCATCAATGACGCTCCCATTAACCAATGGAATGCGGCGACGGGTGTAGCTTGGCGACCACAAAACTCGCCAGCCGAGTACGACGGACCAATTAGAATGCGTAAAGCCCTTGGTAAATCGAAAAACGTGGTATCGGTTCGACTATTGCGTGGTGTTGGTCTGAGAGAAACGGCCGATTACTTAACGCGCTTTGGTTTTAATAAAGACGATATTCCACTTGATGAAACCGTATCCCTTGGGTCGAGTTCACATACGCCGCTTGAAGTAGTAAGAGGTATGTCGGTCATTGCGAACGGTGGTTACTTAGTAAACCCTCATTTTATCAGCAAAGTGCTTGATGAAAACGGCGATGAGCTTTGGAAAGCAAACCCAGTTTGGGCGTGCAATCGTTGTGAAAATCAAAGCGATCCAGAAATACTACCTGAAGACGAAGAAGCCGATATTGAAGCCTTACTTGCCGCTGAACTAAATCAAGATATTTTACTTGGCGACGTCGATGATGACGAAGCTGCAGAAAAAGTGATTGCGCCTCAGGTTATTACTGCTCAAAACGCTTTCTTAGTAGCAGAAATGATGCGAACGGCTGTGAGAGCAAACGGAAATTGGAGCAAGAAAACCTATTGGTTAGGCACCGGCTGGCGTGCTCGTAATATTCTTCAGCGTACTGACATAGCTGGGAAAACGGGTACAACGAATGACTCGCGAGACACGTGGTTCAGTGGTTTCCACAAAGATTTGGTGGCCACCACATGGGTAGGCTTCGACAACATGGGGCGCCAGTTAGGGCGAGCTACGCGAAACCAAAACCTCATTAACAAGAATGCTGAGAAATTCAACTGGATAGGCAATGCCATGATCGGCATTGAAGATGGAGCTAAAGCTGCTGAGCCAGCGTGGATCAGATTTATGCAACATGCTCTAGAAAATAAACCACATACGCCTATGCCCGTACCAGAGAATATAGTGCGTGTTCGCATTGATCGTACCAGTGGAAAGTTGACCAGACGAACAGACCATACGACACTATTCGAATATTTCCTGCAGGGAACCGAGCCGACGACTTATGTTCGCGATGACGAAGTGTTGGATCCGGCCACGCAGGATACGACTACTGCGCCTGAGCCAGAAGAAATATTCTAATTACTAAGAGGCACGTTGCACGCGTGCCGCTTCAGGCTTAGGTGATGTATTTGCCTGAACACATTATCGGAAAACCAATGTCAGAAGATTCACAGCGATATCTTTATATTCCTCATGCCGGCCCTTCATTGCTGGAAACCCCCCTACTGAATAAAGGCAGTGCCTTCACTGCACGGGAACGTGCGGCGTTTAACCTGACAGGTCTAGTGCCACCAAGGTACGAAACTATCGAAGAGCAGGTTGAACGTGCTTACATGCAATACAGCAGTTTTGACGAAGCACTAAACAAGCATATTTATCTGCGCGCAATTCAAGACAATAACGAAACCTTGTTTTACCGCCTAATTCAAAAGCACATCGATGAGATGATGCCCATCATCTACACACCTACTGTAGGTGATGCATGTGAGCAGTTTTCAGATATCTATCGCAGTTCGCGTGGCTTGTTTGTGTCGTATGAAGAACGTCACCAGCTTGATGACATTGTTCGCAATGCAACGAAGCGCAAAGTGAAAGTGATTGTTGTGACCGACGGTGAACGCATTTTAGGCTTGGGAGACCAAGGTATTGGTGGAATGGGCATTCCTATCGGTAAACTATCGCTTTACACAGCGTGTGGTGGAATTAGTCCAGCATACACATTGCCCGTTATGTTAGATGTAGGTACTAACAACGAAAAGCTGCTAAACGACCCAATGTATATGGGGGCGCGCCATCCGCGTATTGGACAGGAAGAATACGACGAATTTGTTGATATGTTCATTAACGCTGTGAAGCGACGCTGGCCTGATGTAATGATTCAGTTTGAAGATTTTGCGCAGCCAAATGCTATGCCGTTATTAAACCGCTATCGCAACGACGTGTGTTGTTTTAACGACGATATACAAGGCACTGCTGCCGTTACCCTTGGTACTATTTTGGCGGCATGTAAAACCAAGCAGCAAAAGCTACGCGACATGAAGGTGGTGTTCGTGGGCGCGGGTTCGGCAGGCTGTGGTATTGCTGAAATGCTCATTCAACAAATGGTATTTGAAGGCCTGACTGACGAACAAGCACGTAAGCAAGTGTTCATGATTGACCGTTTTGGTTTGGTAACCGAAGGCATGGAAGGTCTACGCGACTTCCAACAAAAGCTTCAGCAGAAAAATGCTGACTTGGCTGATTGGACGTTCAGCGGAGATTATGCGTCACTACTTGATGTTATGCACTGCGCGCAGCCAGACGTACTTATTGGCGTTTCAGGTCAGCCAGGCTTGTTCACTGAACAAGTTATCCGTGCCATGAAGCAAGGCTGTGAGCTGCCAATCATCTTCCCGTTAAGTAACCCCTCACGACAAGTTGAAGCGCGTCCTGAGCAAGTGATTGAATGGACAGAAGGTGAAGTGATTATTGCTACAGGTAGTCCGTTCAAGCCTGTAGAGTACGATGGCAAAATATTCCCTATCGCTCAATGCAACAACTCTTACATCTTCCCAGGCATTGGCCTTGGTGTTGTTGCATCTAAAGCGAAGCTTATTAGTGACGAAATGCTGATGGCTGCAAGTAACGCACTTGCTTCAGCGTCGCCATTAGTCAACACGGGTCAGGGTTCACTATTGCCACCCCTTGCTGCCATTGCAGAAATTAGCAGAGAGATTGCTTTTGAGGTGGGTAGAGTAGCGATGGAACAGGGACTTGCTCTTGAAATGTCTGACGACGCATTGCGCGCCAGCATTGAGCGTAACTTCTGGAAAGCAGAGTACCGCCCTTACAAGCGGGTAAGCATCTAGTATCCGTTAACGTTATAAAAAAGCAGGCTTAGCCTGCTTTTTTTGTACTTGTGAGCAACGCTTTCACCATGACTTACAACCCAAAAGCTGAAGTAAGCCACCGTCTAACTGCTCGAACTTCATCCATTTCACGGCCGTACTCCAACCAAATGTAATATGGTGTTGCCTATGCGCAACATTTCCTTGCTCTGATATACAACTTACTCTTAATGGTTTTTAATAAGCTTTTGTTATATAGGTTAATTTTTCATTGGCACAATCATTGATAACACATTCCCTGATACTCAAAAAAGGAAAGGTAGGTGTTAGAGATGAAAAAAATGAAAAACAACTCAAACTTTTTAGGTTCTAGATTCGTTAAACGTTCGTTTTCTACATCATTGGTTATGGCTGCGCTTGCCACGCTTAGCGCGTGTGGAGGCTCAGATGATAAGATCGAAGACCAGCCCACGCCCACCATGAGTACCTTTTCCCTTTCAGTTTCTGACGCCCCTGTAGATGACGCCAGTGAAGTAGTGGTGTATTTCGATGAAGTTGAATTAATTGGCAATGAATCACCAATCACGTTCTCAGTTGAAGATGAAAATGGTGATCCTCGAAGCATCGACTTGTTGTCGCTACCGGGCGAGCAGTTTGAAGTTATCGTAGAAGATACTGAAATCCCAGTAGGTGACTACGACCAACTTCGTCTTAGTGTGACGGAAGATTCTTACATAGTAACTAACGAGGGAACTTACCCTATTCGCGTGCCAAGTGGCGAACTGAAACTTGATGGTTTTACTGCACAACCTAACTTTGACGCAGCCTACACCGTTGAATTCGATTTAAGAAAAAGCTTAGTCGATCCAGTAGGTCAAGAGGTTATTATGCTAAAACCTCGCGGTGTTCGCTTAGTGTTAAATGATGACGTGGGTACGCTTAACGGCACAGTAGATAGCACGCTAGTGATGGACGAGAAATGCGCTGTAAAAACCGACATGTTTGTTGGCAATGCAGTTTATATCTACGAAGGTGAACAAAACCTTCTCGATGCCCTTGGTGATGACGCTGATGCAGGCGTGGATGATACCGAGTTGCGCCCTTTCACTGTTGTACCTGTAATGTACAGCGAGTCAGATGAAACATTCAATTTTACAGCGGGCTTCATGCCTCAGGGCGAGTATTCACTAAGCTTTTCATGCACAGCACTATTTGACGAGCCTGAAACGGACGAGGACGCCGAAGACGGTTTCTTTTTACAAACTATTGATGTTGCCACAGTTGTAGCAGGGGACACCACAACGGTAACCATCGAATAGTTCCAGTTTGCGGGCAACGGACTGCTCGCCTTTTATTCATAAAGCCGCGCTCTTGATATAGCTAAAGCGCGGCTTTTTTATGTCAATAAACGTATATCGCCGTTTATTAGTCGACACCGTTGAGCTATAAGTCTTTAAAAGCTGTTCTTAGTAGCTATGTATTGCACTAACCTTAACGATAAAGTCATTTAAAGGAATTGCTATGTCGACAGAAAGTAACTACACACCACCAGAAGTTTGGACTCAGGCTGAGGATGACGGCAACAAGTGGGCCAGCATTAATCGTCCTGTGTCAGGCGCTACCCATGAGAAGGCTCGTCCTAATGGTGAACATGGTTTGCAGCTATACTCGTTAGCTACGCCCAATGGTCAGAAAGTTACCATCATGCTTGAAGAGTTGTTGGCAGCTGGCGTGAGCGAAGCAGAATACGACGCTTGGCTGATTAACATTGGTGAGGGCGATCAGTTTTCTTCTGGGTTTGTTGACGTTAATCCGAATAGTAAAATTCCTGCTATGGTCGACACGACAACGTCACCAGAAACCAAGCTATTTGAGTCTGGGTCAATCTTAGTTTACTTGGCGGAAAAATTCGGTAAGTTCATTCCGCAAGACGCCCATGCAAAGGCGGAATGTTTCAACTGGCTGTTTTGGCAGGTGGGGTCAGCGCCTTACTTAGGCGGTGGTTTCGGGCACTTCTACAGCTATGCGCCATATCCAATGGAATATCCTATCAACCGCTTTACCATGGAAACTAAGCGTCAGTTAGATGTGCTAGACAAGCACTTAGCAAACAATGAGTTTATGGCAGGTAGCGAGTACAGTATCGCTGACATGGCTATATGGCCGTGGTACGGCAACTTGGTGCTAGGTAATTTATACGACGCAGCCACTTTCCTTCAGGTGCACGAGTACACCAATTTAGTCCGCTGGGCTAAGCAACTAGAGCAGCGAGAAGGCGTTAAACGTGGCCGTATTGTCAATAAGACCTGGGGTGACGATGGTCAGTTAGAAAACCGCCACAGCGCAAAAGATATCGACGACGCACTCGCCAAAGCCTAAATAATGGGGTCAGAGTACATTACTCAAATGACGGGGTCAGAGTACTTTAGTTATGTTTGTCATCTTTTTAGCATCAGAATGGCTAACGTAGGGCACCAACATAAAACGGGATCAAAACTTACTCTGGCCCGATAGCTTAAAAAAGTACTCTGACCCTGAGGTATCCCCACAAATAATATTGCGATATCAATAAGATAAAAAAGATAGGAACATTCATGACGTTTGGTGATCAGATCAA
>NZ_JAKRFB010000061.1:0-21941 GCF_022348315.1 Alteromonas sp. MmMcT2-5
TTTGCCACACTTATAAGTAGTAACCCACCTCCGCAGCCATTTATTGGTGTGGTCTACAGAGGATTATGTCTTTTTAGAGGGGAAAATCCCTAGAACCCCCTATTGAGACCGTTGCAGCTATGGCTCGAGTTTGTGAAGGTGCAGAAACCCACCCAAGTGTTAAGCTTTCAAAACACCGCATGGACGAACAATTCTCTTCAACAAGTGAATCTATTGCCCTATCAGCTGTTTATGCCGCTAACCACTTACCAAGCGTAAAAGCCATTGTCGGTTTAACAGAAAGCGGCAGCACGCCAACACTTATGTCTCGCATTACAACTTCATTGCCAATAATTGCCATGTCACGTCACGAGTCTACACTAAATACGATGGCGCTTTGTCGTGGTGTTAAGCCAGTTTTCTTCGACTCATCTAACAGTGAACCAGGCCGTTTGAAATACGACGTTATTGCATCGTTAAAAGAAAAAGGGCTAGTCAAAAGTGGTGACAGCATCATCTTAACTTACGGTGATGAAATGGAAAAAGTGGGTGCAACCAATACATTGAAAATTGTTGACGTAGAGTAAGCGCCAAGCTTGTTGAATACTCATAGCCTGTTCGGGATACCAACCAGCGACGGGTTGATTATTGCGGTCTTGGCGAGTAACTGCGGCATGTAAGCCGTAGAATGGATTGGCCAACTCAACCGGAAAGTCTGAACCTAGTGGCATTGGAATACCACTGTTCAATAATGTTTTCCATGCATAGGCACCTTCCATCCGAGCTTTACCCAAGCGATCTTCCGCCATATTCATGTCGCTGGTGGCATGAGTAGGTTGCATCGACGGCAATACTTTCAACTCGGCAAAGCGAGGCAAATCTTCAACCGCAATGATTTGCGCGTGTTCAATTCGGTTACGCAGGGCTTGGCCACCCAGTAGCTCAAAGGTACGCTCAAATTCATCAAGTACTAACTGATTGGCTTTATCCCCAATGGCATGAAAGTTCAACTGGAAACCCGCGCCTAACACTTGCTGTACTACTTTGGGAAAATCTTCAGGTTGCGTTAGTAATAACCCATGCTGATGAGGTGCATCTGAATATGGCTTGATTAACGCAGCACCTCGGCTACCCAATGCTCCGTCGCCATAAGCTTTTACGCTGCGCACATGTAAAAAGTCGTCTTGGCTGCGAATAATGCCAACATCTAGCATCTCTGGTAGCAGCGGATCTGTCGCACTTAGCATGGCATAAACACGCACGGGCAGTTCACCCTGAGCGGCTCGCGCCAAGTAAAAGTCGTAGACATGATGGCCAATACCCGCATCGTGCATGGCGGTTATGCCAACCGAATGCAAATGCTCGCCTGCAGCGTTGAGTTGTGCTGCATAGAGTGACGCTGAATCTTTTGGCATTATCGCTGACACTAAATCCATGGCATGGTCAATCAACACACCTGTTGCCTTGCCATCAGCATCGCGCAAAATTTGGCCTCCAGCGGGGTCAGGCGTACTGTCATTGATACCCGCCATCTGTAACGCTTTACTATTCACCCAAGCGGCATGGCCATCGACTCGCGTCAACCAGACGGGTTTATTTTTCAGTTTAGCATCGAGTACAGCGGCTGTTGGGAATGAGCGATCACTCCATAACTCCTGATTCCATCCGCGGCCTTTTATCCACTCTTGGTCAGCATGCATCATGGCATAGTCAGCTACCCATTGGGCTGCCTGTTGCATTGAGGAACTCTCGCGTAAATCGACTTCCATTAAGTTACCGCCCAAACCGAGCAAATGCCCGTGAGCATCAATCAACCCCGGCAGTAATACTTTATTGTTGCCGTCAATCACTGTTGCATCAGCTGGCATTTCGGTGGGATTAAGTTGCACTACTTTACCTTCATCAAACACTATTGTGTTGAAGGTTACCATTTCACCCTGCGGGTTTAGCGTATACCCAGTCACGTTGGTCACTACTGTAGACGCATAGCCGGCGAAGCTTGCAGACATTGAAACAGCGAGCGTGGTAGCTAATCCAGAAAGTAATCTCGTCAGTCTTTTTTGCATGATATTTTCTCGTCGTCGTTATTACTCATGTTTCTGAGTATCGGTGTTTGAATACACATACTACGCCATTTTCTTGGTCCAATTACACTACTTTTCCAAGTAGAGGAGCTGTCACACCCGCACTAAAGCCACCCAAGTTGTACTTGCTAATCGGCTACCGCTCTCGCAAAATAGCATCAATTTCGAATGACTCATTGAGCTAGGTATGTCGCTTCACTACAGTCACAGTGTTTCTGTGCACTTTGCCAATGCGGTGTTAGACGCAGCGCGCCAACTCGGTTTGAATTTGGAGCCGATTCTACAAAGTGCTCGACTTAACCAGCCTCTGCTCGACAATCCGCAAAGTCGTATAACCTCTCAACAATTTAGTCAACTTATGCGCTCGGTATGGGAGCAAAGTGACGATGAATTTTTAGGCTTAACCACGCAGCCCAGTAAGTATGGCGTGTTCCGTTTATTCGCCGATGGGGCGATTCAAGAGCAAAATTTACATCGGGTTTATAAACACCTGTGCCGTTTTTACAGTTTGGTTAACCAGTCAATTTCACTGTCATTGTATATAAGTAAAGGACAGGTTGAATTGCGCATGCGTCAAGTCCAACCTGAAATCGACCGTAACTTACTGTTTCGAGATTTCTTTTTGCTGCTTTGGCACCGTTTTCCGGGTTGGTTAATTGGTAAAAGTATTCCTCTGCAACAAGTTAAGATGCGTGGTGCAGAACCCGCTCATGCCGCCGAGTATCGTTTTATGTTTCCCTGCCCCATCACCTACGGCCATGACTACGATGCCTTCGTTTTTAGTGAAGAAGAACTAGTAAACCCTGTCACCCAGCGCGCGGAGAACCTGCGCGAACACTTCAAGCAAGCCCCACTCAACTGGTTTACACGTCAAGAATTCACACCAGTTTATACCCGCCGAGTGATGGATTATTTGGCCGAGTACCGCGAGCACGAAGCTAGCATGCAAGATATTGCTGATAGCGTGAATGTGTCTGAACGCACGCTACGTCGGAAATTGACCGAAGAAGGTACCAGCTTTCAAGAAATCAAAGATAAATTACGCAAAAATATGGCGATTTATTACCTCAGCCAACCCGATATTCCGATTTCCACCATTACGAATAAATTAGGTTTTTCTGAACCAGCAGCCTTCACGCGCGCCTTTAAACAATGGACTGGACAGACGCCTACCTTATATCGCGAGAACACACTTATCTAGCACCAAAACATCAGCCCAAACTAATATAAATGCAGATTGAGATAGTTTGATGAAGTGAGCAAACGAGTGTCCGAATATGTCAAGCAATAGACTTTTTTGGTAATTGAACAAATTAAGCGCAAATTGCAGACTAGTGCCTATACTATTTGGATAATCCAACAACGTTAATCACTAGGATAGGTTCTGAAATGAGTCAATATCAACCCCCTGTACTTGATGCTAAATTTGTACTTGACCAGTTAATCGGTTTCGATGGTTTGTGTGAAAAACTTCAATTAGAAGATATTAATATTGACCTAGCAGATGCGGTCTTAGAAGAAGCCGGTAAACTGAGCTCAGAAGTATTTGCTCCGTTGAACTGGGACACCGACCAAAATCCTGCGCAGTGGGCTGATAATGCCGTCACTGAATCTCCTGGATTAAAAGAAGCCTATCAACAGTTTGTGGATAACGGTTGGTCTACATTAACAGCACCAGAAGAGTTTGGTGGACAAAATCTTCCTCAGGTTTTAGGCACTGCAGTCAGCGAAATGTGGCAAGCATCAAATATGGCGTTTGCACTTTGCCCGTTATTGAGCATCGGCTCTGTAGAGGCATTACTTGCTCATGGTAGCGACGAACTAAAAGCCCTTTACCTACCCCGCTTAATCGCTGGTGAGTGGACTGGCACCATGAACCTGACCGAGCCAGGCGCTGGTTCAGATCTCGCGGCAGTATCAACAACTGCAACACCAGATGGCGATCACTATCGCATTAAAGGCCAGAAAATTTTCATCACTTGGGGCGATCACCAAATGACCCCCAATATTGTGCATTTGGTACTTGCACGCTTACCCGACGCACCTCCGGGCGTAAAAGGTATTTCACTGTTCATCGTACCTAAGTTCGTACTCGACGAAAACGGCGAACCAGGCGAACGCAACGATGTATACCCCATCTCAATTGAACACAAGCTCGGTATCCACGGCTCGCCAACGTGTACTATGGCATTTGGTGATAACGAGGGCGCGATTGGTTATTTAGTTGGCGAACCGCACAAAGGCTTGCCGTATATGTTCACCATGATGAATCACGCCCGCCAAGGCGTAGGTGTACAAGGTTTGGGTATTTCAGACCGCGCTTACCAACAAGCGGTGCAGTATGCACGTGAGCGAGTTCAAGGTAAAAACAGAGATGGTAGTAAAAAGCCTATCATCGAGTACCCTGACGTTCGCCGTATGCTATTAACCATGCGTTCTGGGGTTGAAGCGATGCGCGCTTTAGCGCTAGAAGCGTCTGCCGCGCTAGACTTTGCTCACGCCGACAATAACAGTAAAGAAAAATACGCGCGTCTTGAACTGTTTACACCTATTGTAAAGGGTTGGATGACGGAGTTTGCACAAGAGCTCACTTCGCTTAACATACAAGTTCATGGCGGTATGGGTTATGTTGAAGAAACAGGTGCAGCGCAGCATTTCCGCGATGCACGTATCTTACCTATTTATGAAGGCACAACGGCGATTCAGGCGCTCGACCTTATTGGTCGTAAAGTATTAATGGACGGTGGTGTAGCACTGGAAAGTCTATTAAACGACATGACGGCTACCGCCACTGAATTGAGCGCTTCTAGCAACGCCGACGCGCAAGCCTTTGGTGCAGCATTCGCCCAAGCCGTGGACAAAGCGCGTGCGGCAAAAGAATGGCTACTGACTAACGCACCGAGCGAAAAAGAGTTATCACAAGCAGTTTGTTTCGATATGCTAATGGCAATGGGCTATTTGTGTGGTGGTTGGATGCAAGGCCGTACCTTACTCGCCGTTATCGCCTTAACTGACGCGAACGACGACGTGTACGGTGAAGAGTTCCTTGCTAAGAAGCGTATTTCAGCGATGTACTACAGCCAGTGCTTGTTGCCACGTGCACTACATCATTTTGGTGTAATGGTACAAAACCCCCAAGCACTGTATGAATTTGCTGTTGATCAATTTTAATTAGAATTAGAAGGTTTACTATGAAAATCCTTGTTCCGGTAAAACGGGTTATCGATTACAACGTAAAAGTACGTATTAAACAGGACGGCTCAGACGTCGATTTGAGCAACACCAAAATGTCTATCAACCCGTTTTGTGAAATAGCGGTTGAAGAAGCACTACGCCTAAGAGAAGCGGGCACAGCAAGTGAAGTTATCGCTGTTTGTATTGGTCCCAAAATCGTTAAAGAGCAGATCCTAGCTGCCCTTGCGATGGGTGCTGACCGTGCCATTCGTATTGATGTAGAAGAGCAACCAGAGCCATTAGTTATTGCCCGTTTACTAGCGAAAGTAGCCGAGCAAGAAGACGCGGGCCTGATCATGATGGGTAAGCAAGCTATCGACAGCGACAACAACCAAGTGGGTCAAATGCTTGCAGGTATTATGGGTCGCCCACAAGGAACTTTTGCCTCAGTGGTTAAAATTGAAGGTGACGAAGCGCTAGTTACACGCGAAGTCGACGGTGGTCTACAAACTGTAGCTCTGAAGCTTCCCGCTATCGTGACGGCTGACCTACGTTTGAATGAACCGCGTTTTACCAAACTACCTGATATCATGAAAGCGAAACGCAAACCTATCGCAGAGACAACTGCCGCAGATTTAGGTGTTGAAGTTACGTCAACGCAACAACAACTTTCTGTTGCTGCTCCTGCTACACGTCAGGCAGGTATCAAAGTTGCGTCGGTAGACGAGCTAGTCGATAAACTGAAAAATGAAGCGAAGGTGATTTAATGAAAACCTTAGTAATTGCATCACACAATAACGCCACACTCAGCCCTGTTACCTTAGCAGCCGTGTCGGCAGCACTTAAAATTGGTGCCTCTTTTGATATTTTTGTGGCCGGTAAAGGGTGTGCAGCCGTTGCCGAAGAAGCGGCAAAAGTCGATGGCGTTAGCGCAGTACTGGTTGCTGACCACGATGCACTAGCGTATCAAGGTGCAGAAAACCTAGCAGCAACATTACAAGCTAATGCAGAAGGCTACAGCCACATTGTTGCACCGGCGACGAGTGTAATGAAAGATGCACTGCCACGCCTAGCCGCACTACTCGGCGTAGGTCAAATTTCAGATATTACCGGTGTTAATGGTGAAGCTGAATTCGTGCGCCCCATTTACGCGGGTAATGCCATTGCAACCGTTACTTCTAGCGATGCTGTGAAAGTTATCACTGTGCGTACATCTGCTTTTGATGCTGCGCCAACAGGAGCTGGCACTGGCGCTATCACTGCGGTAGATAATGCTGTTGACTGTGGCTTGTCGCGTGTAGTTAGCGAAGAAATTGCCCAAAGTGAACGCCCTGAACTCGCTTCTGCAAGTATTGTAGTTTCGGGTGGCCGCGGTGTAGGTAGTGAAGAGAATTTCGCACTTATCGAAAAACTAGCAGACCGTTTGAATGCAGCCCTCGGTGCATCGCGTGCAGCAGTTGACGCAGGCTTTATTGGTAACGACCACCAAGTTGGTCAAACCGGTAAAATTGTTGCACCTGACTTGTATGTAGCGGTAGGTATCTCTGGTGCCATTCAGCATTTAGCAGGTATGCAAGGCTCTAAAGTTATCGTAGCGATTAACAAAGATCCAGACGCACCAATTTACGAAGTGGCGGACTACGGTTTAGTCGGTGATTTACACGACCTAGTACCGGAATTAGAAGCCAAATTAGCTAGCGTACTTTAAATTAAGTGCCATAAAGAGGAACGTCATGGATACTCCAGAACGCGAATCCATCGAATTTGATGTTGTTATTGTTGGCGCTGGCCCTTCTGGCCTGTCGGCAGCTTGTCAGATTAAGAAGCAAGCTGCTGAACAAGGCAAAGAAGTCAACGTCTGTGTGCTTGAGAAGGGCGCTGAAGTAGGTGCTCACATTTTCTCTGGCGCAGTCATTGAAACCAAAGCATTGGACGAACTCTTCCCTACTTGGAAAGAAGACGGCTTTGCCCTAGGTCAGCCTGTAGCTAAAGACGAAGTGTATTTACTTCGCGACGAGTCTAGAGCCACTGAGTTACCTCATTGGGCGGTGCCACCTTCAATGCACAATGACAACAATTACATTGTGAGTGTGGCGAATTTATGTCGCTGGCTCGCAGAGCAAGCAGAAGAGCTTGGGGTAGAAATATTCCCTGGTTTCACTGCCGCTGATGTGATTTTCGACGACAATGGTAAAGTGTGTGGAGTAGCCACAGGCGACATGGGCGTAGGCGCAGATGGCGAACCAGGCCCAGGCTATACCCCTGGTATGGATATCCTTGCTAAGTACACTATTCTTGGTGAAGGCTGCCGTGGTCACATTGGTAAAGGCATTATCAAGAAGTTCGCGCTTGATTCTGACGCTGATCCTCAACATTACGGCATTGGCTTTAAAGAAATCTGGCAAGTGCCTGAGTCGCAACACAAACCGGGGTTGGTTGTGCATGGTTCAGGTTGGCCACTAAGTAAAGGCATGGGTGGCGGATTCTTCCTCTATCACGCCGAAAATCAGCAAGTATTCGTTGGGTTAATCATTGACTTGAATTATGCCAATCCGCATATCAGCCCGTTCGATGAGTTCCAACGCCTTAAGCATCATCCGATTATTGCTGAAACACTCAGCGGTGGCGAACGTATCACCTATGGTGCGCGTGCAATTACCAAAGGTGGGTTGAATGCACTACCCAAGCTGAGTTTCCCCGGTGGTATGTTGGTTGGCTGTGACGCTGGTACACTAAATTTTAGTAAAATCAAAGGCGTTCACACTGCGATGAAGTCAGGCATGATTGCCGCTGATGCGATCCTTGAAGCGCTCGGTACCGATGCTGAAGAAAAGGGTACAACCAATTTCCAACAACTATTCGAACAGAGCTGGGCGTATCAAGAGTTATATAACTCGCGTAACTTCGGTCCTGCCTTGCATAAGTTTGGCCCTATCGTTGGTGGCGGCTACAACTGGATGGAGCAGAAGATTTTTGGTGGTAAGCCACTGTTAAAACTACGCGATTCGAAAGAAGACTACGCGTGTATGGAACCGGCTAGTGCGCACATTAAAATCGACTACCCGAAACCAGACGGTAAACTTAGCTTCGATAAACTTTCTTCGGTTTATATTTCAAATACCTACCACGAAGAAGATCAGCCGTGTCATCTGAAATTAACCGATACGTCTATCCCTATTAAGCAGAACTTGCCTCGCTTCGATGAACCCGCGCAACGTTACTGCCCGGCAGGCGTTTATGAGGTGGTGGAAAGCGACGGTGAAATGCAGTTCCAAATTAATGGACAAAACTGCATTCACTGTAAAACCTGTGACATAAAAGACCCAGCACAGAACATTACATGGCGTCCACCCGAGGGTGGTGGTGGTCCAACGTACCCCAATACCTAAAAAAATTTATCTAAGTAATATAAAGCCAGCTAGAATAGTGTTTGACGATTGTAGAACACTCTTTTAACTGGCTTTTTCATTTTACGAAAGGTTTTCTTTCAGCCTCTTATCGTCATCTGGTTGTTTTGAACGTTCACTTTCGTTCTATCTTCCGAATTTACGCAAGGAGCTATCATCATGTTCACGTTATCTGAGCAATATCACGCAAATTTCGTGTTTGCACTGATTGCCGCCGCGGCGTTACTCATGGCGAGTAACCGTGTGCGTTACGACATGATTGCAATATGTGTGGTTTTGGCCCTAATACTGACCAACATACTGCCCGTTAACGCAGCATTGGCAGGCTTTGGCAATTCAGTTGTCATTCTCATTGCCGGCTTACTCGTGGTTGGCGAGATGCTAGACAGAACCGGTGTAGCGAGATTTGTCGGTAATTGGATCAGCCAAAATAGTAGTAGCTCAACGACCAAAATGCTGATTATGCTGATGTTAGCGAGCGCCATACTTAGCGCCGTAATGAGTTCGACCGCCGTTGTTGCTATCTTTATTCCTATTGTGCTGCGCATTGCTAAATATTCCAACAATAGCCCAAGTAAACTGCTCCTTCCCATGTCCTACGCGGCTTTGGTTAGTGGTATGTTGACCTTAATTGCTACTCCACCAAACTTAGTGGTAAGTGCGGGTTTAAAGAGTCAAGGTTTTGAACCACTCAGCTTTTTTTCTTTCACGTTACCTGGCTTAATTGTGCTAGCCGGTTTGGTGTTATACATGGTCAGCTACGGAGTTTAAGACAAATTAACGCTATTTACTATCCTCTGTGACAGCTGGCTTTAAGGCTTGTTTCATGCGATTTAGGTCCAAAAACAGGAAGCAATTACGAAGTAAGTGTAGTCAAGATAAGAAAATAGGCTGATCATTGGGACTGAAAAATTCTCTCGATATGTGCAACATGATGCCTCAACACATGAGTGTTCAAGCTATATTGGCGGTGGAGCCCTTAAGCGCCAAAGTTGAAATCTCTCTGAATAACGTAATCGTCAGTTGTTATTTGTTTTGACTCAATCAGTGGCGGCGCTCTGCAAGAATTAGCGGTAATTGGTGAATCTTGCTTATCCAAATGCCAGAGTATCTTTTGGATGACGGCAGGCTCTGTAATGCATGCGATGATTTTGACATTCGCCTTTGTGCAAGCTTCGCAAATGGTAATGTCAATGTTGAATACACGTTTTAACCTCTGTGCCCATGACATGCTGCGCGCCTGGTAGGGCTTATCTGAATCTTTCAGATGCTCTGCTAAACGAGGGCTGTTCTTGCCGCGTTGTGAAGCAGTTACTTCTGCTCGTACATTGGCATTTGGCGCAAACACGCCATAAAACCGCGTCAGATTCAGTCTAGGCGGTGGTACCAAGGCAGCTAGCTTACTAATGAAGTCAATCGGCGAGAAGAATACGTGAGTCGTACCATTGCTGTAGGGTGTCTTGAGTTCGTATCTGACATTACCTGTCGTTGTGAGGCTTAAGCGTTTTTCGCTTATTGCAGGTCTTGCGATGTAACGACACAATCTTTCTAGTTTTTCTGGTTGATCTGCATCTGCGAAGACCCCTGCATGTAGGCTAAATCCAGCTATCTTTGCGAGTTGTCCTAAGTGATCAGGATCTTTTGCTTGCATGGTTTGCAAAGTAAACACTTTTTTACCAGTATCTGCACCAACTGCGATCCGGTAGCTGACCGAAGCAGCTTGCAGTGGTAACAAGCTGTCTTCATCGTTAATTGGCAAGTCCAGATAGGTATTGTCAATGTCGCGTTGAATTAGCCCTGCTTTTTCGAGATATTGTGCGATGCGCTGGCTGATGGTGTTTACCAACGCCTCCATATTGGAATGACTCGGCGCTTTGACTCGCTTAAATGTCATTTTTCCATGCTCTTGTGTGATGACACCTTCAAGGAACAGCATATGGAAATGTATATTTAAGTTAAGCGCACTACCAAAACGCTGAATGTAGGTGACTGCCCCTGTCTTAGCCTGCTTCTTCAAGTAGCCTGAACGATGGATGATGTCTGTGGAAATTGCGCGGTGAACGATTTGCAGGACGTTGCTGAGTTCTTTGGGGTATCTGGCGAGTAATAACCTTAGGGGAATAGGTAAGCTTAACACCCATTGCCTAACAGGGTAACCCTGCAATACATCATCAACCAGTAGTTTCGCACTCTCAGCCATCCTTCGAGCTCCGCAACTCGGGCAGAAACCTCTTCGCTTGCAACTGAAAGCTACAAGCTTCTCATGTTTGCAGTCATCACAGACTATGCGCAGAAATCCATGCTCAAGTCGACCACACTTAAGAAACTCTTCAAACTCTTTGATCACATGGTATGGTAATGCCTTTCCCTGAGATTGCATCATCTCGGCGAAGGCAGGGTAATGTTTCTCAACAAGTTGATAGAGCAATGTTTGCTCTGGACGATGGCGTTGATAGGTGTATTGCTCTGCAGCTAACATCAGCATCCTTGCTAATGTAAAAGTCTGTAGTGTACCTTGTTGGGCTGGTAAGTAAACTGACCAGAGTGACAGAAATTGGCAGTGGTTCGTGGTTATCTGAACGACCGGTATACGATCAGATAGCTAGTCTACAACGGAGGCTCCTCTAACGTCTGCTATTCGCTCATAGCTGCCATTAGAACCTCAATGCCTCAACGACCGCTTTACGTACATTTGAGCCGCACAGTATGTGTTTTTTTGTTAAACAACACATACTAATTATGAACATAAAAAAACCTGCATAAAGCAGGTTTTTTCTCTTTAAGCTAATGACTAAAGCGTGCTTATTGATTTGCACCAGCAACCGCTTCTTTAGCCAATTGCGTAATACTGTAGATTTACAAAAAACTATCATACTTTAACCAATGTAACTCATTGATTCTATTGCTGCGTTATTTTTAGCAAATAGTAAAAGTATCATACTTTTATCAATCATCACTTTTTTTCACTCAATAAATGGAACAAAAAACTGTCATACTTTGTGTATTTCTAGGCGGAAGCTTCCGTCTAAAACATAAATCATCAATACTGAATTAGTTGCATCAGAGGGCAAACGAGACATTTCAGTTCGCGGTGCACGCCTGTTGCCAGATTTATAATTACGCTTACACTCTTCTTGTTTTTCTTCCTCATTTGAGGTATAAAAACAGGAAGAGCAATGCTTTATTCTAGAGGCGACTAAATGAACGACCAACTACACACTGAAGAAAATGCCCTGGATCGGCTATCCCAGCTGGGTATTCCGATGACAGCACTTACAGAGTCTGTATGGCAAGGTTACCTTGCACGGTCTCGTACTACCAGTAATCACCCTCGAATCGCTCGAGGGATCATTATGTGGGCAGAAGTCGTTGCAGTTTTGAGAGAGCAGCTTATATCCCATGGTTGGATTAAAGAGGATAAAGGCAACTACGAACTCTCTGTGAATCAGAAAGCAGGTTTAGCCATTGTCGTTACTACTGGCGATGAAGCAACCGGCATGATCGGAGCGACACCTTCAAATAAGTGCCCCAAGGGTGTGAATACGGCTGAAGCCGTTGAAACTAACAATCAGCTGGATATGTTCAGTGAACTATTGCCTGTAATTGAAGATGTTCAAGGCCTTACAACGTGGGTATTGCTGATGCATTTGGGTACTGATGAGGTGCGCTGCGAGCTCTCACTGCCATCCAGCATATCTAGTGGCAAAATTAATGGCTGGAAAGAACGCATTATTTTACCGAGCATGCCGTTAGATGATGATTCAGTCGAAATTAAAGCACCTGATTTGCCAGATATAGAAGTACCTATCAAGAAGAAGGCATAACATGTTTAACAATACTCGTTTTGCTCTCGCGCGAAAGCGCCGAGGGCTAACAAAGCGGGCATTGGCAAAAGAAGTGGGTGTAACAGATCGGTCGATTACTGCTTATGAGAGCGGTCAAACTGTGCCTGAAAGCCAGACTATTGAAAAGATCGCGAACGCACTTCGTTTTCCGGTCGAATTTTTCTTTGCTGATGACGTAGAAGAGCTGCCGGTTGAGGTGGCGAGCTTTCGTGCGCTTACCAAAATGACTGCCGCCCAAAGAGACATCGCGCTTTCTGCAGGATCTGTTGCGTTACTTTTGAACCAATGGATTGAAAAAAAGTTTGATTTGCCTGCGCCAGATTTTCCAGAGGATTACAGGCTCTCCTCGGATGAAAGGTCAAAAAACGATAAAGGCCAGCAATCGTCTGAAGGAGACCAATACCCAAGCGGGAGCCAAGGCAATGACCCGGAAGCAGCCGCTGAAATGCTCCGCCGCTACTGGGATTTAGGTGAGCTTCCAATCAAAAGCATGATCGCATTGCTTGAAGCTAAGGGTGTGCGTGTCTTCTCACTATCTGTTGATGCCAGAGAAGTTGACGCTTTTTCCATGTGGTACGGTGAAATTCCTTTTGTATTTCTCAACACCAAGAAAACAGCGGAACGTTGCCGTTTTGATGCGGCACATGAACTTGGCCATCTGGTTATGCATCGTCACGGTGCTCCCCAAGGTCAAGAAGCGGAAAAAGAAGCAAATGCCTTCGCGTCGGCCTTTTTGATGCCGCGTAGGAGTGTTTTGGCCAATGCGCCAAGATCGGCGACTTTAAAAAGCCTTATCTCCCATAAAAAGTACTGGAATGTGTCTGCTGCCGCACTTAACTACCGGTTACACTCGCTCAACCTGACAACCGACTGGACCTATCGAACGCTATGCATTGATCTGGCCAAACTAGGGCGGGTTCATGAACCGGAACCTTCACCTTTTGAAACATCGCAAGTGCTTAAGAAGGTATTCGCGAGTCTGCGAGAAGATGGTATTTCCAAAGCTGATGTTGCGAGAGAGTTGCTGATTCAGCCAGAAGAGCTGGATGAGCTAACCTTTGGCTTGATGTTGAACGTCTTGAGCGGGAAATCACACGGTAATATCTCTCAAAATAAGCGACCAAGTTTAAAGCTGGTGACTTAGCCTCAAAAAACCTTACTACTTGGGCGGTAGCTTTCGTCTGTCGCCCAATATCTTAAACCCTTCTGGCAAAGGCTTAAATTTGTCACCATTTTCTGGCCAGCGTTTAGCGCGACTTTGGAATGCTCTAAGAGCCGCAATATCCAAGGTCGCGGCAACCACGAAGTCATTATCCCCTCCCCTCAGTCTGGCAATATCCCGAAGGAAGCTTTCTTTGGCTGGTGATCGAACGCGGCTATCGCCATACTTCCGGTTGTTTACCAATATGGTATAAGCATGAACATCTAGTGCAGCGGATTCGATCAGGGAGGCGAAAGTATCCAGATCCCTGTTCCAACTGAGCACCATAAGGGCATCAACTGCACCTTGGAAACGAATGCGTGCCTTGCTATTTTGCAGTTCTGAGCAAACCATGACACCAAAGTTAACGCCGTTGTGAATATAAATTGGCTTCGGTGATTTTTTAGAAAGATCCCACTCCTTACCAAATTTCACCGTGAGCTCTTTGTCTTCGCCAACGGCTGGCTCAAGCTTGGGTTGCCATATTTTTACAAAGGTTGGATAGCCGAGTCGATTATCTGCCAATACCAAAGCGGCCTCACTCAGAATCTTGTTTCCCTCGCTATGCCGATACTCAGTTCCTGCAATTAAACTAATACCCGCCGCACTCAATCTGGCGGCAATGCTGTTCAGCCAGCGCAATGGGATTGAAAGCTCTGGGAAAAGGGCGTAATCCGGCTTAGGATTTAGCTTTAATACATCGTTAACCAATTTGGATATTTTCTGGTAACGCTCGCGGCTTAAATTCGGCTTATTGCATGCGGTAGCAGCCCAATCGCTGTCTTCGGTACGCAGGTTGGTTAATGCAACCACCACCTTGTCTTTACTGTCAGTGCCAATTTTCAGATACTTTTTGCGTCGCTTTGCTTTCTTATCGCTGGCGTCTTGTTCCACAGCCAGAAGAGTGGGTTTTATCCATACGCCACGCAAAACCTGGGTGTATTTAGCCCACATAACAGCTGGTCGATTAGGAGCGGCTTTACCAGATGCGAAAGGTAAACCCACACATTCAGGCGCTAATTCGGATATTTCGGATGGAGATAAAGGTCGAGTAGGAAAGATGTAGGGCAAGTAACTTTCGTTTTTTCTTCTTCCTTTCTCTACATGAATAAGCCTAGAAGATGTAGTAGAACTGAGAAATTCTTTTAAGGCATAAACGTCAATAAGACCAGAAGAGTCTAGCTTCCTCATAAGCAGGTTTTCTTTTCCACCTTTTCGCCTGCCAACAAGCTCTTTTGCAGATTTACTCTTAAGTATCTGTTTATACGGTTCTTTCGCTAGGTCAGCAAGAGCGACAAGTGGCGCCATTTTTTCAAAATCAGTTTCAGTGAAACTGATTTTAAGAAAATTCCTAAATGCTGTATTGCTTAAAATATTCTGTAAAAACAACTTCGCTAAACGTTTTCTTTTGAGCGGACGACGTTCAACCTGGAAAAGCTTGTCAGGATCGTAGTATCGGGTTGCGGCATCAATAAACAGCCAAGTTAAAGTACCTTTGATATAACCCCAAAGATCTTTTAGTACTTTAGCATCGCATCCGTTAATGCGAACCGTTTTACCTCTGCCAACTTCTGAAGCTAAGGTATCGATCGCTCGATAGGACTTCACCGCTATTTGCTCAGCCTGCTCCCACTCATTCATGCTGATTGCAAAGCCGAGTAGTCTTGGTAAGTAGTTAAAATGAGCAAAGAGATTGTCTGCTCGTAAGATATGGTTATGAGCAAACTGATAAAATTCCTCGCGCTGCTCCTTCCATTGATTTGGTGGCAGATCCCGAGCCATGGTTTCTACGTGGCGCAGCTGTAGTGACCATCCTAACCGACGAATAGTCAGGCCATCGGCCCGACGCAATGTATCTGCATTTTCGCCCACACTTCCTGCAGCGGATAGCACCTTGGCTGCCGTGGAGTGCTCTAATTGATCTGGCGATGGCATCAAACGGTGCTCGCTGGAAAGTTCATATATCTCCTTTTCGATACTGTCCAGTAGGTCAAGGCCTGCACGCCCTTGCAATACAAATAACTTTTGCTTGTCAGACTGAAGCGATATTCTGGTCTTGCCTTGGAATTCCGCCCCCTGATTAATCTCCCAAACCTTATCGTTCTTGGCGTTTTGTGAAATATAGCTTTCGCCTATTCTAGACTGAACCATGTTCATCAGATCTAAACTATTGGTGATCGTGCCCGTATCACGTAATACCAGAAACATATCATCTACATAGCGGCCATAGTGAATCGGCGCTAATTTTTCCTGAACAAGCTTGTCCCACCTGTGAAGTAAAGCATTGGAAATAACACGGCTGCACGTCAGGCCGATCACTAATCCTCCGTTTATCTTGGCTTTCTTGCCCCCAACGGATTGGCCGAATTTTTCAGCACCTACAGCCCAGGCAGATAGAACACTTGCGAGTTGTTCGGTAAAGGCCTTCTCTTCATCTGTCAGCTCAAGATCAAGTGCTTCAAGTAACGCTGTACCAGAAATCGCCATAGGGTCAATAAAGTGGTAGTAGCTCTTCAAATCGAGAGAAACCGCAATTACGTCGCGATCCTTTTCCAGCTCGTCACGAATGGCCTTTAAACCATCGCTTCGCCACTTTTGATATGGCTGAAAATAGGGCACAAATGATCCAATGGAACTGATGTGAAATGGCTTCTCATCGTCCTCTACGAATAGTTCATCGTTCCTGATTCGCTTTAGCCGTGCGCCATAGCAGCTGTCGTCGAGCTTGGCATCAAACTGGTGGCCAATCATATTGGTCCACAAGGCTGAAATGATATGGGTATCTACCGGAAAGTCACCCACAATTCTGAATTCAGGCGTTATAGCGTAATTCTTGAACAGACTTTCGACCGCCCGCTCTGGTTTGGAGAAATGCACATGACCATTTTCGCTGCAATCTGCCTTTCTATCAGTAGATAGCTTCTTAGGTAGTAATCGGAAATCTCCAAGCAGCTCTTCATCGCTTTTAAAGCCTGAATTACTCTTTAATCGGCTTAATAGGCAGTTTAAGTTGGTCAGCAGGTCTTGTTCGTATTCTGCAAACTTAATTGCAGTGGGGAAGGTGTTTTCGAAAAAACAGTCGGCTTTTGCTTTTCGGTATGCTACTAGGAGGTCCTCGACTCTTAGCTCATTCCATCCATCAAATTTTGCGTAATAACTCATTATTCAAATGCCTCAACAATTTTATCGCATTCCTTCACAACATATTCGGGCATTAGATCGAACAGCGATGGATCTAGCTGGAAGATGAACTCATTTTCAATATGGTATGTTTCATTAATAAATTTTCGGACAACTGAGTTATCTACAGTTTCTATGTCTCGCAGTATCCGAGTTAGTTGTAGTTTTTCATAGCCGTTTTGACTGGCATGATAGAGCGCTTTGATTTGATGCATATTCCGGCTAATCCGGACACCGGCACCGGTTTAATCCGGACGCCTGTTTTCCTCGCTTTTCTCTAACCCTATTTTTATCCTATCTGTCCGGATTGCGCCAGTTTTCTCATTGATTCTCCTCCCAACTCAATCCGATGACTGTTGTGGATCAGCCTGTCCAGCAAGGCATCTGCCACCGTGGCGTTGCCTATCATGTTGTACCATTCTTTAACCGGGAGCTGGCTTACCATGATGGTACTGGCTGTTTGATAACGATCCTCCAGTAACTCCAGCAGATGACCGGCTTGCTCCTGGCTCATCTTTTCCATTCCCCAGTCATCGATTACCAGCAGCTGTTTCTTTGATAAGGCCAGAAGCTGTTTTTGATAACTGCCATCCAGCCGTCCTGAACTCAGATCATCCAGTAAACGGCTAAGGCGGTAGTAACGAACGCTGTACGTCTGCTCACAGGCCTGGGTTGCCAATGCGCAGGCCACGTAAGTTTTACCGGCACCTGTTGGTCCGGTGATCAGGATATTCTGGTGCTTTAGCAGGTAGCTCCCGGTTAATAGTTCACTTATCTGAATGCGTTTTAGGCCCCGATCCTCTTTGTAGATAAGCTGATTAGGTGAGGCATCAATACGTAGCTTGGCTTGTCGTTTAAGGCGTTCGATCCTGGCCCGGCTTCGCCCCAGCACCTCGCTTTCAAGGCGCAGACTAAGCCGCTCCTCGAACGTTAACTCGGCGTAGGTGGAGAGTTGCTCCCGCTGCTGTTCAAGGCCCTTGGCGGCGTGACCAAGACGCAGGGTTCTTAGTTGTTCATTAAGCTGATTCATGTCGTTCTCCTAGTGGTAACTATTTGGGCCACGCACATTGCTGTGCTGGATATCCGGGGTGGTATGAGACTCGGAAGATAACTGGCCTTCCCGGTGGTTTTTAAGCAGGTTTCTGATAAAACGCAGATAGGGTTTATTCACCATCAGCGCATCTTTACAGGCCTGTTCCAGGCGCACATCGCCGTATTTTTTGGTGAGATTAAGCAGACCAAGACAACTACGGTACGCTTGCGCGGGGTGATCTTTGGCGCTGAGCTGAGTACTGACAACCTGCCGGGTAGCCGCCCCAACATTGCCACCCCAGTTCAGTAAGCGCTCCGGTGACCACTTCTGGTACTGATGGTTGCTGGGCATATGCTCCGTGTGAGTACTGAGGCCGTGCGCTTTCTGGCTGGCCGGATGTTGAGACACCAGGTTTCCCTGGTGGTAGATCTGGATTAGCCGCACGTTCGCCTCCAGTTCAACATGCTGGCCTACCAGTTGGTGAGGGACCGAGTAATAGTGTTGTCTGTATTCGATGTGATAGTCCGGCCCTACCTTGGCGCGTTTGCTTTCTGTATACAGATAGCGCTGAACCGGGAGAGGTTTCAGGGCGGGTTTATCCAGGCTGTCGAATAAGGCTTTACGGCTCGCGCCCAGTTGTTTCATCTCTCTTTGATTCAGATCGTCCATCAGCTCGCGGATCGCCAGATTTAATACATGGAAGGTATGGAATACGCGGTGGCGAAGACGCATCATGATCCAGCGTTCAACAATCAGTACCGCGTTTTCTGCCTTGGCTTTATCCTTCGGTTTATAAGGTCGCGTGGGCATCACCGCAGTGCCGTAATGATTCGCGAGTTTACGATAACTGTCGTTGAGTTTCGGCTCGTAACGATCCGTTTTGGTGACCGCGGCTTTAAGGTTATCCGGGATCAGAAGCGCTGGCACGCCTCCGAAGTGCGTGAAGGCGTTTGCGTGCGCTTCCAGCCAATGCTCCAGTTTTTGACTTGGGCAGGCTTCGACGTAGGTGTAATTGGATGCCCCCAACGTTGCAACGAAGATCTGCGCATAACGAACCTCTCCGGTATCAGGATTCACGACCGGGATTGTCGGGCCACAGTAGTCGATAAACAGCTTATCGCCGGCAGTGTGGATCTGACGCATACTCCGCTTTTGCATCTTATGCCATCGAAGGTAATGCTCACAGAACTGACTGTAACGGTAGGCTCTGTGCTGATGCTCGGCGACATATTCTTCCCACAGAAGCTGCTTGGTCATGCCTTTACGCTTAAGCTCGATAAAGCACTGGGCGAAATCAGGCATGACCTTATTTTGAGCCGCCGTTTTTTCCCGATACAGGGCCTGTGTTAACGCGGTATCGGAGCAGTTGTCGGTAAGTGGCCAGCGCAATGCGCTTTGTTCAAAGCGCGTCAGGATATCAGAGATGGTCGAGCGTCCTGCCTTCGTACAGGCGGCGATCTTTCTGACAGAAAAACCACATTCGAATTTAAGGCGCAAAATCTCTTTGATATTTGCCATAGATGTCCTCTTTTTTGTCATGCTCACGTCCTCGCTATAATTCAATCGATAACGAGGATTGTGACTAATTGATTTAAAAGAGAAAAGAGAGGGATTCCGGCATTCCGGACAGGGTTTCCGCCTAATCGGACAGTGATTCCGGAGTTAGCAGAAAACTGGCTGGTTTATCCCGGAATCGGTGTCCGGATTAAAACGGAAAGGGTGTCCGGATAATGCCGGAATCGATGTCCGGATTGCTCCGGTGTATGCAGGGGCTGCCACTATATCTGATATTCTCGGTAAATTCAGAACCCTGGATTGTGGCTGGCCGTTACCTGAGCATGCCTCCGATCAATGGCTACATCAGTCACTTTATCCTGACAGGAAAGCGGGCCGTATTAAACCTGATTATGGCCTGATGGATATTGAACTGCGGCGTAAAGGTGTAACTAAACTGCTGCTCTGGGAGGAATATCAGGCTAATTACCCTGATGCTTGCTATAGCTACAGCCAGTTTTGCGACAATTATCGTGAATGGAAATCCCAGCAAAAGCGCTCGATGCGATTTACGCATAAAGCAGGCGAGAAGCTATTTATCGACTTCTGTGGGCCGACATTACCGATTGTAAATCCCGGCACCGGAGAAGTGCGTAATGCCCAGGTCTTTGTTGCGGTACTGGGCGCGTCAAACTACACCTTTGCGATTGCCACAGAAAACCAGAAGCTCGAAAGCTGGCTGGAGGCGCATGTGGCTATGTTTGCCTTCTTCGGCGGCGTGCCGCAATTGCTGGTACCGGACAATCTCAAGTCAGCGGTCACCAGAGCCTGTCGATTTGAACCTCAGTTGAATACAGCTTACCAGTCATTAGCGAATCATTATGGCTGCGCCGTGATGCCTGCAAGACCTCTGAAGCCAAAAGATAAAGCGAAAGCAGAAAATGCCGTACTCATTGTGGAACGATGGATAATGGCAAAATTGCGGCATCAGGTCTTCCATACCTTATCAGGCCTTAATGTTGCTATTCGGGCGTTACTGCATGAACTGAATCAGAAACCATTCCAGCGATTACCGGGAAACCGACAAACCTTGTTTGAATCGCTGGATAAACCAGAGCTGGCCCCGTTACCCACAACACCATGGGAATACACTGAAATCCATATTGCCAGAGTCGGTATTGATTACCATGTCTTGTACAAAGACCATTTCTACTCAGTTCCTCACCTCTTTGTCGGCAAGTCAGTTGAAATACAGGCTTCTAAGCGGCTTATTCGGATTTACTACCAACGCGAGTGCATTGCACAACACATGCGTAGTGACCGAAAAGGTGGCTTTACCTGTGTTGATGAGCATATGCCTGCCAATCATCAGCATCAGAAATGGTCACCCGGAAGACTCAAGAACTGGGCAAAGCAGATCGGCCCTTCCACACTTGAAGTCACCGACGCCATTCTGCAAAGCAAACCACATCCAGAGCAAGGTTATCGGGCCTGCCTTGGGCTACTTAACCTTGCAAAGAAATACGGCGAAAGTCGCCTGGAACAAGCCTGTCGCCGGGCTATTGATATAGGTAATCCCTGTCGAGCCAGCGTGAAATCGCTGTTGCACACCCACCTTGATAATGCCCCGAAAGTGGATGACGTTGAAACGCCCAATCTCACTCATCACAACATCCGCGGCCCTAAATATTACAAATAAGGAACTCAAATGAACGATCTACTCATCCAACAATTACAGCAACTGCGCATGACAGGGATTGCGGATATGTTAAAACAGCAACGCGCTCAACCCAACACCTACTGTGAATTAGCCTTCGAGGAACGGTTGTCCCTGCTGGTTGACCATGAAATGAACCAAAGACGGACAAACCGCATCAACCGACTTCGTAAACAGGCACGACTCAGGTTAAATGCAACACCGGAAGAACTGTCATACGACAATGGCCGCGGATTACAAAAGCCAAGAATGGCCGATTTATTAAATGGCGGATATCTTAGTCATCATCAGAATATCATTGTTACCGGAGCCACAGGTGGCGGTAAAACCTATGTAGCTTGTGCGCTTGGTGAACAAGCGTGTCGCCAGGGAATACGTGTTGGTTACTGGCGATTACCACGATTAAACGAGCACTTACACATCGGCCACGCTGATGGCAGTTACACCAAGCAGCTAGCAACGATAGCGAAACAACAGCTACTGATCCTGGATGACTGGGGACTGGAAAAACTCACCGTCAAACAGGCAACAGACTTACTGGAGGTGGTAGAAGACAGGCACGACGTAAGTAGCACCATCATCTGTAGTCAGCTACCTGTAGAGCAATGGCATTCAATGATAAGTAACGGCACGGTTGCCGATGCGCTACTAGATCGCCTCATCCACAATGCTCACCGGATAACCCTCACTGGGGAGTCAATGAGAAAGCAACAAACCATGAGGTAAATCCGTCATTCCGCACCTAATTAGCTGATTTATTTTTCTTGACACCGATCCCCCATTTTGATCTATTACTCATCTTTGGGTGCAGCAAAATGGCTATTTCT
>NZ_JAKRFB010000062.1:0-19224 GCF_022348315.1 Alteromonas sp. MmMcT2-5
CACCAGCAGTAGGTGAAGCATCAACCAGATAATCCGATGAGATGCCGGTCTGTCTCACTCTCATGCAAAGGTAAGATCAACCATTTAATCCGCTTACCCTAACATCAAAAAATCTACTCCTACAGTAGATTTTGAACCTTTTTTGATAATTTATAATCAAGTCACTATAAAAGCGTATTTATTTCAAAGCCTCACGACGCGCTTTACGTGTCCGTTTTAACCGCATTTTTATGGCTTCTTTGGTCTTATTCATTTCATCAGCAATCTCTTGAAGTGGAATTCCGCTTTCAGCCATTTCCAACATCCTCTTATCCGTCTCGGGGCTATAATTTATCGTTTGGAGATTGCCTGCATGCCCAACTTGCTCTGTACCAGCGCTGCCAACCCATCAAACTGTTTACGCATATCGGCATTGCCGGTGTACAACCAAATACGCCCATTGGATAAGGGTAACATCAGGCAGCACGGTTCATCCGCAGCACCCCACCACCGGGTAATACCAGTTCAATCTCCCACGCTGAATCTATACTCTGGTTCCCGCTCGCTGGCATATCAAAAGCAAGCCAGTTATCCTGCTGCGCAAACGGTTCTCTATCATCGCTCAGCTTTTTACGCCACAGATAAAAATTTGATACTGTTAACGCATGCTGTGCACAAAATTCACTGACTGTCAGCTCGCTTTCTGCTTGCTTGTCAACCAACCTTTGCCATTGCTCACGTGTACGTCTTTTTGTTGCCATCAGTAAAGTCTCCGTTAGTAAAATCTACGGAGGCTATTTTACGGAGCAGCTAAATCTGGGGAAGGCGGCCTATATTGATCGCTTACGCTGCACATGACCATATATCCACTCGTGGCTGACAGAATAGCCAATCAACTTACCGACTCCCGCTATCTGCTCAGGGCTCCCCTTCTGTGATAATCCGAATTCAACAAACGCAATGGTCATGTCACAAAGTCGATACTTGGCTGCCAGATGGCGGCGTTTTACTGTTTTGGCATGCGCCACTTCAGGCAGATAGCGACTCTCTTTTAGACGGTTGCGTCTCACTTCTCGGCTTATGGTACTGTGACTGACATTCAACCTTTTTCCTATCTCTCGGTAACTTAAACCCTCGCGCAGATAGGCTTCGATCTAGTAACGTTGTCCCTCGATCAACTGCTTGTAACTCATGGTGCTTACTTCTGATTTTTGGCGATTTTAGAATACCACCAACAGGCAGTTGATCATCCATCACCGATTTAACCATGAGTGGTGCACTTGTTATCTGAATTCGGGGGTTGATTTTTTTACATCATAATTTAATCGCGAGAATTCCAAATTATAATTAGACTAAAGTAGCATTGATGGTTAGTGCTTAAAATATAAAATAGCGTCTTTTTTGAATTGGGAGAACGATAAAATTAACGTCTAATTATCTTATACTCAAGGATTTCAATAGCCAATGGGAAGGCAGTGCGACATTCGCTACCATAAATATGTTGCATAATTCATGTTTAAAAAAATTAAATCGTCTGACTTAAATGTCGGAGATATTGTTTTTGTATTCAAAAACTGGTTTTACACTCCATACATAACAAATTTTACAAAAGTAAGATCAAGTAAGGACATTAGAAACCTATCTGCTTACAAAAATCTCTACGTCATAAGCTCAAATAGAAAATCAAAATTAACTAAAAAAAATATCAAATTATTAAAACTAATTTTTGATGAAATAGTTAGTTCTAGATTAATCAATGAAGCGTCAGTAGTTTCACGTATCAACGCAATTGTTTCTCAAGTAATAGCAGGAAAATTTTGTCATATTACGTGCGTCGACTTAATTCGATCTGAAAACGAGCTTTTCAGACGAACATTAAAGCTCGTTTGCTTGACTGCTAGCTTTTGTAACTACATCACGCTCACTAGAAGCAAGACGCTCGAATATTGCAATGCTGCATTTTTGAGTGATATTTCTATGGCAAGGTATCCATTGTTATTGGGTTCTAGGAAGTTAGTCTCGGACTCCCAAAAACAGCTTATTCAAATACATCCTATTGAATCAGCAAAAATTGTTAATGAATCCAACTTATCTAACTCGTTGACAACACTTGTCCTCCAACATCATGAAAACTTTAATGGTACTGGTTATCCTAAAGGCTTAATGGGGCGCCAAATCAAGCTTGGTGCAAGAATTTTAAGAGTTCTAAATACCTACGAAGCAATGACTTCTGGCAGGGGGTATCGGGCCAAAAAGTCACCTTATGAAAGCATTAATGAAATGCAAAATATGGCGATTGCTGAAGTGATCGATCCCGTCATTTTTAAAAAGTTTTGTTTATTTTTGAGGCTATTTCCGAAAGGCGCATGTGTGACTGACTTAGATGGCGCGTCATATTTAGTAAAAGATATGCATGTTGAGAGTGGAAACATAATTGCCTTATCACAGCGACATAAAAAGATAAATATTATCCAAGAATTCAGAATTAAAACTCTAAATTTATAATTTTTATAATTTTTATAAACGTTTTATTCAAGACCAATATCGCTATTCTACATAATATTGTAACTCAATTGGAGTAATGAGTTTATGGCTGAACAAAGTTCAAATATCATTTTTTTCAATCGTGATGCTCAATTAAATGATACGGGAAACATGGAAAATATAGTTTCAGAAGATAACTCTTGCAATGAACATTGTTTGAAGTGTTTTTTGTATCCTAATCGTAATTTTTCTATAGAATCTTCTGTTAAATTTGAAGCTGGATTTCTATACACAAATAAGGGTACGTTCAAGCTCTCTTACTCTGCTGGTAGAGCACTGTGCCTCTTACACAGAAACATTGACGAATTTGTAAGCAAAGAACACATTATGAAGTACGTTTGGGGCAGTCTACCTAGAGTCCAAAATAATGTAAACGTTGTAGTTTCTGAACTCAGAACTGCATTGACGGGCACTAGCCTATGTATCTTAAATCAACGAAAAGTTGGTTATATGTTGACTCGGATGGATTTTTAAATGGAAATAATACTGCCTTTTAGAAGTTTCACTATTGCCAACTCAGAGTACGACTTAGCACCTAGACTAGAGGCTGTCACCAGATCAATCGGCGCTGAAAATAACTACTATGAAATCCTTACTTCTGTATTTCTATCGGAGAGCCAGTTAGATAGCCGGCAGTTTTTTTGTAGTTTTCCGAAAGTGTATTACTTCAGTTATCTCAGAGATGTACTCTCTGAAATGTCTCAGAGAGGTTTAAAGAAAGTCTCATTCAATGTAAATGAGGAATTTCTTAAGTCAGCATATCTAGCCATGTTAGTTGAGGACTTTAGAGGTTTAGAAATTGCACTAGAAATTTCAGAAACAATCGATAGTTCAGAAGAAAATACACAAGCGATCTGGGCTCTAACAGCTCATCCTAATGTATCAATTTGGTTAGACGACTTCGGCTGCGGCTTTTCTAATTTCGATACAATAGAGAAGTGTAACTTTGATGCAATAAAGATATCAAAAGAATTGTTTTGGCGCCTTTTCAACCAAGACAAAAAGTTGCTAAGTTGCCTACTTATCAATCTACGTAAGAAGGCTGGAAGCGTTATTGTCGAAGGAGTGGACTGTTTTGAAAAATATGTATTTTGCAAGGAACTAGACTTGCTAATGCAAGGCTATTTCTTTAGAGAGCAAAAGCAGAAAAAACTTGTTAGGTGAGGCTTTAACATATGCGATGTGCGAATGAAATTAGAGAGTATGTAGAAGGCAATAAGTACCTTACTGATCAAGAGTTGCGTAAGCTTCTTTCTAGATATTTAGACGGGCAATGTATGGTTTCAGCTAATGTATTATCAACGGCAGAGATCGAGTTTATTCAAAGCATGTATCTAGATAGCGGGTCTGATGAGCGTTAAACATATATTTCTTACAATATAGTATTTGTTAAGTAAGCGATCAATATGGACCGTAAGCAGTCTAATTCAGGTCGTTGACAGGTTTCACCAATCCAGCGGCCACCTTGTACTGACGTAGTTTATCTTCAGATGCCACGATAATGGTTTTGCGGTTAAGTTTTAGGGCAATCCCGAAGATTGTCCCATCAGGCCCTTCGATAGTCACTTTCATACCGGGTCGAATACGCGCAATAGCTTCTCGCTCTTGTTGGGCGCGTATTTGGTCAATGCGTTGACAGACCATGTCATTGAGCTGGTACAGCTGTTCCAGAGTGAGGTCGTTGATGTTGATGTTCATGTTCGCGCTTAATTTCGGTGTTGTTGTACATCGGATGTGAGTGGCGTATCGGCAAGCTTATCTTTCCACACTCTGGGGGTGAGGTCTAGAACGTCTTTGGCCGGATGCAGTGCTACACGCTGCAATACATCCACGAGGTAGTGGTAGGGATTGATGCCTTGCAGGCGGCAAGTCACCATCAGGCTTTGCAGTATGCCCAGTTGTTCAGCCCCGAGTTCAGACCAACAGAACAAGTAGTTTTTTCTCCCCATGGGGATTACCCGCAATGCCCGCTCAAGATGATTGGTATCCATGGGTAAAGCAGGATTGCTCAGGAACACCTTGAGTTGGCTTTTTCGTTCATGCGCATAATGGAGTGCCTTGGCGAAGGGAGACTTGGGGAGTAAATCAGTGCGCTGTCGTTGTTGATAAACCCACCGGAAAAAGTCAGTAACGAGTGGCTCACTGTGTTGTTGCCGGTAGGCATAGATATCGGCCAGGTTTAATTGTTTATACCTGATGTGTTTTCCATGCTCGTATTTTCCATATTTTCTTCCTTTCCAAAGCATGTATACCATAAACTAATGTGTTAATTTTTATGTTTTAACCGACAAAATGTAGCGCTCACAAGGTATTACTTAGATCATTTTTCACATGAAATAAACGAATGTAATTTGACGGCTATCATCGATTGAAAATACAATAACTGTACATTTATACAGTTATATGGTTTTATGAAGGTTATCCCAGTAAAAGCGCAAGCAGGGTTAGTAGGATTTGAAAGCCCTGCTGCTGAATACATTGAAATGGAATTGAGTTTAGACGAGCTACTTATCGACAAACCCTCTGCCACATGGGTAGGCGTAGCGCAGGGGAATTCAATGGAACTGGATGGCATTTTTGATGGCGACATTCTTATTATCTCAAGAGCGCAACAAGTGAAGCATATGTCCATCATCGTGGCTGTGTTAAATGGAGTGTTTTGCTGCAAGAAAATTGATATGGAGCGAAGGGCCCTTATTTCGTCTCAGATTGGTGCCAAACCCTATTTCATCAAAGAAGGGGATGACTTCTCACTCGAGGGCGTGGTGACCCGTTCGGTTAGGATCCACACGCCTCTCAATAAGAAAATAGGGGCATGATGTACTTTCTCTGCGATGCGTCTGGCTTTTACAGTAGTGCTGAAAAGGTTATGCGACCTGATCTTAGAAATAAGCCCGTCGTCACCCTTAGCAATAACGACGGTTGCATTGTCGCAGTTTGCCCTATTGCCAAAAAGCTTGGCATTAAGAAATTTGTTCCATACTTCCAAGTTAAGGAACTGATTAAAAAGCATGGCGTAGTAGTGACCAGTTCTAATTACGAACTTTATCACTCGCTTAGTACCAAGATGATGGATACTATCAGCCAATTCGCTGATGATATTTATGTTTATTCCATAGATGAACTGTTTGCCCGCTTTGATACGCGCCTTTCCCATGACAGTTGGCTTGATTTAGGAAGAGATATCAGGCGTACAGTATGGAAAGAGGTTCGCTTACCAGTTGGGGCAGGCGGGGGGATAACTCCCACACTTGCTAAAGCAGCCAGTCATGCCGCAAAGCGCCTACCTGGCTACAATGGTGTCGCTGTCATAGACAGCGAGCTAGAGCGTATCAGCATACTCAAACAAATGGACGTCACGGACGTCTGGGGAATAGGAAACAGGCTAGGGCGAAAATTAAACCTACTTGGTATTCATACTGCCCACCAGCTATCAGTTCAATCACCGGCACGTATGAGGAAACAGTTTTCTATCCTTGTGGAAAACACCGTGAGGGAGCTTAACGGCGAAATTCGAATCAAGTGGGATGACGTCAGGCCCGACAAGCAACAAATATATAGCACACGGACTTTCGGCGCCCGGGTAACTGATAAGAGAGACTTACATAAAGCCTTAGTGGGACATTGTGAGAGCGCTATGCGTAAACTACGCAGGCAAAAAAGTTTAACTAAAGCGATGACTGTATTTGCCTCTAACTCGCCACACGACGATACCGCTTATTACCGCAAGTCGATTTACCACCCGTTTCCGGTCCCCACAATGGACACACGGATTGTTACGAACGCACTCCCTGCCATTATCGACAAAATATTTAAGCCAGGCGTATGCTTTTACCGGTGTGGAGTAGGTATTGTAGAAATCATACCGGCTGCAAACTATCAAGCTGACCTCTTTAGTTTGAATGATGATAACCCAAAGCTGATGAACGTACTTGACGCCGTCAATGATAGATATGGCAAAAGTACCCTTCAGGTGGCTTCAAAAGGGTTTGATAAAAAACATGAGATGAAAAGGCAGTTTTTAACAAAGCGCGCAACTACACGCTGGAGTGATGTGCCACAAATCAAATGCTGATGGCGATAATATTTAAGAAAAATAAGAAACGCGTTCGACGCTCAGTGTGAGTGTTTTAAAATATACTGCAGTAGACGGTTGGCGCCACCTTGGGCGTTAACCGTCTCTTCTTTTCTTAATAGCTCTATTGGCATGATAGTCGTTATGTATGAGTGCAACTCTCTAAGGCTATAGTAGAGTTGGTTATTGGTTACTGTTGACTCACAGTAAGCGTTAAGTGTGGCCTTATATTTATCCTTGACTGGGAGCCACTCGTCACTCTCACCAAATTCAAATAAGACTTCGCTTTTATTAGGCCCATGTACTCGTGTGTATAAACTTTTGTCGGTTTTGTTCTTGCAATCAAACAACGACTCAAATTCAAACTCTGCAAACCTGCTGACCGCATCGTTTTCATAGCTAATTACCCTAGCGCCCCCGTTGTACCTGAGATAATTCCCTTCTTTTTTCACCGAAGCAGGATCAAACAGGTCAATTTGTACTGTTAAGCCATCATCTAAATGTGACATCCCTATTATTGCTTTGCCACCCAATAAGGGAGCCTCGTCGAACAAACTGAAAAAACTGCTACTTTCGTTGTTTAACTCATGGGAGATAGCTTCTATAGAAAGACCAAACCCCATGCTAGTTTCATCCCTATGCCTGGACGTTATTATTCCAATTAAATCCCCGCTTTTAGAGAATAAGGCCCCGCCACTAGAGCCAGGAGAAACAGCAGCCGTGTGCTGAATTATATTTCCGCGAATTGAAGATATAATCCCATCAGTTATCGACTGGTTGAACCCAACAGGATTGCTTATGACGTAAACTTCCTGGCCTGCATCGATATCAAAAGAAAATTTGAATGGTTTTAATGGAAGGTCTTTTCCCTTGGTGTCAATAGAAACAAAGGCAAGATCTTGGTTCCTACTTAGCTCAGCAGATACGACATTGTACCTTTCATTTCCCACAAGAACTATTGCTTGACTCCCTCCCTTGACAACGTGAGCGTTAGTCATAAACATATTGTTAATTGCGTATATCGCTGTACCTCTCACCACTTCTACATCCATGCCGTTTTTAACGACAATCTCAACTATGTTATTTTTATATTCTTTGTATATAGTCACTGCATCTTGTGCACTGACGGAGTTAATAAAAAACAGCTGAAAGAAAAAAAGCATACTAAGCAAAGTGGTTGGTCGTGTACTCATATAATTAATAACTCCGTTTATTTCCATGTTCATATGCCCTAAGGTGAAGGCTTCACTTAACTAGTGTATTTGCTTTCTCAAAGTTTGTTTCCAAATTAGTAATACGCTTTTTGCCAGCTATTTTTGTTGGTTGCTAATCATTAAGGTACAACTCAGCCATTCCGTCTAACTGACTTTTTACTTGTTTCCAGTTGGGCATCACCTGTGTAAGCAAACGCCAAAACTTCTCACTGTGATTGTGTTCAGCGATATGACACAGCTCGTGCAAAACAACATAGTCAATGCACTCTTTTGGCGCTTTGATAAGGTGCGGGTTAAACAATAAACTGCCGCTTGCCGAGCAACTGCCCCACTGCTTTTTCATCTCCATGATTCGAAATGACGGCGTTTCTTTTACCCACGGTGTTTTTATCACCATTTGCGAAATTCGCTCAGACAACACCTGTTGAGACTTATCCGCGTACCAGCGTTTAAGTAACCCTTTCACCTTCGCTTGCCGAGACATTTCTGCGTCATACAACGCAGCGCTGACTGTCACCTGAAGCTTTCCTCGATATAGCTTGATGTCCGAACGCTGCGTTTCACTGGGGCTCACTTTCAACACATAGCGACGCCCAAGGTAAAACTGAGTCTCACCACTGACATATTGTCTTGGCAACACCATGGACTGTTGTTCGGCAAACTGCTGTAGATTGTCCCAAATCCAACGGGCACGTTTTGTCACGATTTGATGAATATCATCATTCGAGGCGTCATGAGGCGCTGTCGCCACAACCCTAAGGTCTGGGTGTACCTTTAAGGTGACCTTTCTGCGGGGCGACGTAGAGTCTGCCTGCAACTTGCGCCTGATAATGTCGTATTCAATACGCTCATCACCGTAATGCAATACAGAAGATTCATTGTTGTGGCTGCCTATACGGGCTGCGAGGTGCTTTTGTGTCACGGTATCACTCTTTAGATAACCCAGTACGTGTTATGCGTATTATTTCCTCAACCATTAACGTGGCATCTTCTAGTCCCACTTCATGAAATAAAAGCGGAAGCGTTTTATTGTGTATTGCGTTTTCAATTTCCGACGGCGTAATAGAAAACTCTGCCACTGCGTCTTTAACAATGTTATCAATGTCAAAGGCCAGCGCAACACGGGTGTCTTCATCAAGGTGAGGCTTATCGTTAAGTGTATCGCCTAAGACATGGGCAAAGAGACCGTAATACGCTTGTGCATGGCGATTACGTTTACCTGTTTCATCCACAAAGCGGTCTGGAATGTCAGCGACCTTGCGTTGTGCTACATCGTTTTCCAGCTCAGCAAACATCAAATATTGTTTGACGGGCGAATCAAACATCGCTCGCGCGTCTTCGATGGCTTGCTTTAACAGTTTAGAGAAGTGGGCCTGTGCATAAGGGTCGTCAGCGAGATCATCTTGTATCATCTTTGTCACGCGCCCGGTGATTTTATCCGTCTGATTTCGCGCTTCATCGTCGGACATTTTTTCGGGTTCGCGGGTCTTACCCATTTCGCCAATAAGATATACGCCATCCGATTCCGTGATCTCAACACCTGAAATGTGTCTGTCTAGAAGTTGCCTGATATCTTCGGCATATGCATCATAATTGACCGTTTCTTCTGAGAGCTCTTTGACCTTTTGACGTATCTCGACAAACGCTTTCAAATCGCGCTTGTATAGGTCACGGGTTTTATCAAACGACTTATCGTCAAAGTATGACGCCGATTGTAATGCGACTTTCATGCAATTGGAGAATGCAGTGAGTGCGGCGTAGAAATCTTGGCGCTTTTTTAAGTTAGTGTCAGTCAGTTGGCCATCAATATCTTCAATTTTGGGTGACAATGCCTGACTCAGTGCAGCAGGCTGTTGTTTGTTTTTGACACCATCAAATATCGCCCAGACGTCGCTGTGTAATGTGGGGAGTTTTTTATACTCGGTTTCCATTGAGCTATAGAGCCCTTGGATATCTTCAATGTCAAAGCCGCCTTGGGTACGCTCAGCGAGGTCTTGATACTTTTCAATGGTGGTATCCAATTCTTTGAGGATGCCGCGATAGTCGATGAGGTAGCCAAAGTCTTTGTCTTGATACAGGCGGTTCACTCGTGCAATGGCTTGGATGAGATTGTGCTCTTTTAAGGGCTTATCTATATACAGCACCGTATTTTTAGGCTCGTCAAAGCCCGTCAGGAGCTTATCCACCACAATCATGATGTCTGGACCGTCTACATGACTGTAATCTTCTATGATGGCTTTGGTGTAGGCTTTTTCATCCATCTTACCGATGTTGTCCTTCCACCAGTTTTGCACGATGTCTTTGCTTTCTTGGTCAACCGCTTCATGACCTTCGCGGGTATCCGGTGGAGACATGGCCACAACGGACGTCACCCGCCCCAACTTATCTAATGCTTTTTTATAGCGTATGGCTGATGCTTTGGAGTCACAGGCAAGCTGCCCCTTCAATCCTTTGTATTTAAAGTTCTGGAAGTGCTCAGAAATGTCGTAAGCAATCAGGCGAATGCGGTCTTCGGTTTGGTATACCTGTCCTTTTTGTGAAAACTTCTTCTTTAAATCAGCTTTTTGCTTATCGGATAGCGTTTTGGTGCTTCGTTCGAACCAGGCATCAATGGCTTTATCCTGCACGGCTAATTCAGGGATGCGTTCTTCATACAATAAGGGCGTGACAGTTTTATCCTCTACCGCTTGCTGCATGGTGTAAGAGTGAATGATTTTACCGAACTTGTTCTCTGTTTTATCGTCTTTCAATAATGGTGTACCGGTAAAAGCTACAAAGGCCGCATTAGGCAGGGTTTGCTGCATGCGGATATTGTTTTCGCCGTTTTGACTTCGGTGGCCTTCATCCACCAGCACAAGAATATTCGGACTATCGTTAAAGCATTCTGCGTGCTTTATGGCAGAGCCGAATTTGTTGATAATGGAGAAGATAACGCGTTCGTTGCCTTGACCGATTTGCTGCGCAAGTCGTTTGCCTGATGTGGCCATGGCATCTTTTTTATCTCTGTCAGTTAACACGCCACCAGATGCAAAGGTACGACTCAGTTGGTCCTCTAGGTCCACACGGTCTGTAACAATAATTACGCGACATTGCGCAAGGGCTTCAAGCCATATCAGTGCTTTAGATAAAAACACCATGGTAAATGACTTACCACTGCCCGTAGTGTGCCAAATCACACCGCCTTCACGAGAGCCGGACTTATCAAACGAACTAATACGCTCTATCAATGCTTTGATACCAAATACCTGCTGGTACCGCGCCACAATCTTCCCCGCTTTTTTATCGAAAAGCGTGAACAGGCGACTCATTTCAAGCAGACGGTCTGGCCGTAATAGGCTGACAAGCAGTCGGTCTTGGTCCGTTACCGCGAGCTCACCTGCATTCAATAAGGACAAGAATTCAGCTTTTACGTGTGCTGGGCGATGGTTAAGCAGTAAATCGAGCTTATCTTGAGTAAGCGGTTTATTGATGAGGGCGCTAAATTCAGTCTCGGTTATCAGTTCTTCTTTCCACTTTGCCCAGAACTTTTCTTTCGTCCCGGTGGTGCCATACAAGCCGTCATACCCATTAATGGAAAGCAGCAATTGGCTGTATGCGAATAAATGTGGAATTTCATCGTGCCCCTGATTGCGTAAATGCTGTGAGATACCGGCTGACGTGGTGAGCTTTCCTGTCTTTGCATCATTAGGCCGCTTAGCCTCAATAACCGCTAATGGTAAGCCATTCACGAAGCACACGATATCGGGAATGCGTCGCCCGGTAGCAGGGGCGGTTTGTACCACATACTCTTCCGTGAAGTGAAATGCGTTTTCTGTGAGCGTATTCCAATCAATTAACTTTATTGTGGGCGAGGCTTTTTTGCCGTCAATAAACTCGGTAACACTCACCCCGTACATGAGGGCGTCATAGATGTTCTCATTGGCCGTCAGTAGCCCTAAGTTCATCGCAGGGCTAAGTTGGTAGATGACTTTATCAATAGCTGCTTCAGATAACGGGTACGTTTTTCCCTGAAAGGAAAAGGTTTGCTTGGCTAAAAATTGTCGCAAAATAGGAAGCAGGATGACTTGCTGGGTACTTTTATTGGTATCGCCTGATAAGTTGCCTCTGAGTGTCTCGCACTCAGCAGGAGGAATGAAGGTATAGCCCAAATTGGTCAGCAACGTGAGTGCGGGAAGTTTTGCACTAAATTCTTCGTTGAAGTTGGCTGCCATTCTGCGGTTGTCTTCCATTACGTCTATTCTCTCCATTTGTTAGCGCTTCAGAGATGTAGCTTATGACTTTAAGATACCAAGTCCTTGCTATGAAGGCGAGTACATTACCGACGAAGAACTACTGAAGTAACCTCCACTTGCTTGCGCCTAGTTTTAACGCTCAGCCAAGGAAAGCGTTCTGCCCTCATACTCATGCAGCGAAATGCCTTGCTCTGTTTTCCAGTCAACCCAGCCGTTTGAGGAACCCAGTAACAGAAAGCCGGATGCGCCACTGGGCGTTTTAAACAAGTAATCACGCTCAAACACAATGTGACTGCCTGATAGCGAGATAACACCTTTGCTTAGTAATTTTTCGCGAATTTCTACCATGCGTTTATCAGTTTTACGCTTAGTGACATAAGGCGCCGTCGAGCCTTTCAACACCACCATACCTTCATTGGTATAGATACCCTTGGCCTTCACCGAAGCGCGATTACACACAAATACTTGTTCAGTTTGGGTAGGTGGTTGGTCAGTCAGTGGTTCAAACAATGGATAACCCAATGTCGCTAACAACAAACTACCAATCTCATGGATTTCATCGCAATCAGCTTTAAGCGGAATAGGCGTATGGGGCTTTTGTCCGCCATTACCGTTTAATAGCTCGTAACGCTGGCACTGACGCGCCTTTTCAATCGATAGCGATTCCAAATACAACTCATGAATTTGAGTGAGGTTGTTGGTCAGTGACACCAGCACCAACGCACGTTCCCAGTCTTTTTTTCGTCTTTGTGATGCTGAGGCCTTGCGCCTACATCGCACGACTGTCCAATATACAGCTCGTCTTTGCTATCGCCAGACACTAAGAAGTAAAGCCCAACCTGCTTAGCTTCTGGCATTTTGACAAATTCAGCGATGTCACTGCGCGGCACTTCAATCACGCGGATAATCGAGGTGGTTTGCTCCGCAATACGGATACCCGGAGGGTCACCCGTCGGCAAAAAGATTAGGATGGTGCGGGGCATTTTTTTTGCGGAATCATGCGGCAGCCTCATCGTCCACCTTGACTCTGCGCTTGCCTGTTAACAATTGCTGCATCAAGGCTTTTTTCTCTTGTTTTAAGTCAGCTAGCTGTTGTTCTAGTAATTCGATTTCTTGGTCAGCGTTTATAAGTACGGAGGCAATTTTTTGTTGTTCGTTGTAGGATGGAATATAGACTTTGAAGTTACTTAATACTTCTTTCGTAATAGTCTTAATCGTACCACCCGGAGCCTTTGTTTTTTCAATCTCAAATAGCTCCTGTATTATGAAAGCGAAAAAGACTTTATCCATAGGAACAATAAATTCTTGGAAAAGCAAAACGGTTCTGTCTACGTAAGCGTCATATTGCGTTATAGCTACTCTACCAATAGACCCTTGTAACGACACAATAACCGTTTCTTTTGGAATGAATACACTCCTATCAATAGCAGCATCACTGATTTTGATCTTGGTATCTGGTTTTAGCTTCATATTCTTATCGATATCGTAAACTTGGATAAATGGATATCCATTAACTTCATCGACCCACTCAGGATTACCATAGGGCTGTGGAAAACTGCCTCTTCTATATTTAGCAAGCTTCTCTAAAGTAATCTCTTCCCACTCACCTTGAAACGGTGTACCTGATTCATCAAGCAGGCGCTTTTTGCCCGTGAGCAGTTGTTGCATGAGGGCTTTTTTCTGCTGTTTGCTGTTGTCGATTAGGCGCTCGGTGGTGCTAATCGCTTTATCCCAAGTGGATAGGATTTTGGCGATTTTGCGTTGTTCAGGAATAGTGGGGAAGTTGATCTTAACTGCATATACCAATTCACTACTAATATTAGTTACAACACCTCCAGCAGCAAGCCTCTTGTATTGCCTTTGCACCAATTCACTACCCAAAACTTGTATTAAAAATTGCTTATCTAAGTGTGATTCATATTCTCTTATAACAAACCAGCCATCATGGATGTAGCCATCAATGTTTAGAATGTATGGTTTTCCGTAGCTCATAGAGTTCGAAAGGATAATTTCTCCTTTACTAACCTTTCTTGACTTTTTCGCACCCTCTGGCGTAATTTTTTCTTTAGTCTGATTTATGAATGAGTCATCACCTTTAGTATCGCCAATTTTAATCCAATTCACCCCTTCATCACTTTCAGTTATGAAATTAACAATTGGCCTTGGTGAGCTACCTCGATCTAGTTTTAATACTTGCTTAAAAAGTTTGTGTGACCATCCATTAGGCACCATAACCCAACTCCTTCAAGTAACCTTCCATTTCTGTTTCAAGGGTTTGCAGCTCGCTCTTAAGCTGCACACGCTCAGTGCGCACCGCCACTAAATCAATCTCAGCTTCTTCTTCAAAGGTATCAACGTATCGAGGAATGTTGAGGTTAAAGTCGTTTTCTTTAATTTCATCGAAACTGGCGAGATAGGCGTATTTATCAACGCTTTCACGCGCTTTGTAGGTATCGATGACTGTCTGAATGTTTTCTTCGGTTAATTGGTTTTGGTTTTTGCCTGACTTAAACTCACGGCTGGCATCAATAAACAATACGTTTTTGTCCGTTTTGTGCTTTTTGAAGACCAAAATGGCGGCTGGGATGCCGGTACCAAAGAACAGCTTTTCTGGCAGGCCGATGACGGTATCTAGCAAATTTTCTTCAATTAATTGTTGACGAATTTTGCCTTCGCTTGATGCTCTGAATAGTACGCCGTGCGGGACAACTACTGCCATTCTGCCCGTTTCAGGCTTGAGCGTTTCAATCATGTGAGTAATAAACGCGTAGTCACCTTTAGTCTTTGGCGGAATGCCTCTACGGAAGCGGCCAAACGGGTCGTTACTGGCATCATCATGGCCCCACTTATCCAAAGAAAAAGGAGGATTAGCGGTGACCACATCGAAGTGCAATAAGCCTTTACCGTCTTTATCTAACAGGAGTGGGTTACGTATAGTATCACCCCATTCGATTTTGTGGTTGTCCTCGCCGTGAAGAAACATGTTCATCTTAGCTAGGGCCCATGTCGAGCCAATAGCTTCTTGTCCGTACAATGCGTATTTTTTTGAACCTGAATTTTTGCGTACCATAGCGCCACATTTTAAGAGCAATGAACCACTTCCTGTGCAAGGGTCGCAAATATCATCGCCTTCAACCGGCTCTAAAACAGTTGCAAGAAGCGTCGAGACCTCTGGGGGCGTATAGTACTCACCAGCGGTGGCGCCACTGCCAGCAGCAAAGTGTTTGATAAGGTATTCATAGGCATTACCGATGATATCAAGGCTGCCCACGCGCTCTGTGCTTAGGTTTAATATGTCCTTACCAAAATCTTCTAATAGATGACGTAGCAACTCATTTTTTTGTTTTTCTTGGCCTAAGCGGTCTGTATTGAAACTGATGTCTTGGAAGACGTTTTTAAGCTTACTGCCGTTCGCTTCTTCAATCGCGTGCAGGGCTTTGTCGATACGCTCACCATTGCCGGGCTCATAGCGTTTTTCATATAAATCCCAAAAGCTTGCGCCTTCAGGTAACACAAAACGTTGCTTCGACATCATGGCATGAATGAGCTCAGGGTTATCACCGTATTGCTTTACTAGACGGTTATAGTCATCCTTATACACGTCCGAGATATACTTTAAAAAAAGCATGGTAAGAATGAAGTCTTTATAGGTATCGGCACTGATAACGCCACGGAACGTGTCACAAGCCGACCATACGGCTTTGTTGATATCGTCCTGATTGATTTGCATAGAGGTACTCATGGTGTAAATCTTTTCCTTTTGTTTTTAGCGGACGAAGACTACTTCGTCGATATGTTTTGTTCAATGATACTCATGAAAAGGAGTCCTGCTACTTTTCCGACATAAATGATTTAAGTGAAGGGTCGGCCACCAGCCAGACCCCCCGAGATTCGTTATAAATAAGGTCCTGTTCAGCCAAGCGTGTCAACGCTGCGCCAATCAGTGGATTACTGGGGCGTTTACCTAGTTCAGATTCAAGCATACTTTTCGTTTCATCCGTGTACAGTCCTTTGTTCCAGTCCTTGGCTAGTAATTTGAGTAGAGTTTTATCGAGCGGATTGAGTTGCTCAATGGACTTAGCAAATTCACTGCGCTCATTTAATAAGTAACGCTGGTCATGCTCATCAAAACCTACTTGTATATCATATATCCCTTCAAGCGCCATGAATTTAAGCATTTCAGAGAACCGAGCTGGATGAAACTGTTGTTGCGTAAAAATTGAGAAAGCTAATTCCTCATCGAGTTCACGTCCACCGGTGACAGATTTAAAAACCCCCAGCTGGTGAACGACGAAATCTCTATCCAATTGTGGGAAAGGAATAGTCTGGCTTGCATCATAAAAAGGGGCTTTGGTGTTTTTAAATAGCTTATTAAGCCCTTCCTGTGATGAGCCGGTGAAAATGGCCTTTATCTTGTTATCACTTCGCGCTGTCATGAAGCTTCGTAAGGCCGCGGTAAAGTTTGCATAGTCAGCAGACGTCGCAAGATGCTGAACCTCATCAAGCAATAATAGGATGGGCGTGTCATGGGTATTAAGCGCATCAAAAACCGAATGCAGGGTAGGGCGCTGTGAACTCATGGCATTTGCTTCCGCTTTAACTGTTACGCCCGACGATGAAACAGCAGGTGTGAACTTAAGCTTTGCCAGGATTTTCGAAAACATATTCCGACGTGATTCAAGCGTGGTCGTGACGGCATCAATAAAGGCATTCTGGGGCGAGTCTTTGTCTGACCAGAAGTCTATGTATATGGGTAACACATCAATCTTGTCGCAGGCAGGAATAACGTCACGCGTGATAAACTGTGTTTTGCCACGCTTGCGAGGTGCAAAAAAGGTAACCCTCTCAAGAAGCCCTTGTTGCATACCTTGCAGTATGTAGTCACACAGTTTGTGCCGAGGGTAGTGCCATCTGTCCATTGCTTTATAACCTTTTTCACCTTTAACTTATAATTATATATTTTAAATATAAAGACATATAAAGCTAGCAGTTTCGATACTTTTTTTACAGCCTTTTCGAATGCTAATATGAAGTCACTAAATATCTGTTAGGGTGAATAAATGATTCAACTCTCTCACATAGGCGAAGGGCTACTTGCTAAGATGCTTGAAGAATCTAAGAAGGTTCAGAAAACAGTTTGCGGCGATTACGTATCCTTTAAAGGGCACAGTTCTTTCATCCCTGAATTACGCCTAAATAAATGCGGCAACTATGGTTTTGATGGAGTCCATAAGATCGATGTAGCGGTACTTAACCACGAAACCGGTATTTGCTATCCCATTGAAGCTAAGTTGGGATTCGATCGTTTGGGGAAAAACGAATTCGAGAAAAGGTTTCTTAGTAAGTGTGGAACATCCCATAGAAATACACGGATTAAAGGCAGTATGATCTCAATTCTAGAGCGTAAACTTCCCTCAGAGACCACCAGCAAGGAGCTTACAGTATCATGGGACGGACGTGAGTTCATGGTATCGCACTCATGGGCACTTATCACTAGAAAAGCCATTATCGATAGATGGAAGATCTCGGGCCCACCTCGATTATCAAAGAACTGTCAGGTTTTCGAGTTCGAGTCTCTCGTCGAAAATTATGGTTCAAAGTTTGATTTTAATGCGCTAATAGGGCGGTTGATAAGCATTGATTACTACACCGAGTGGCGATGTAGAACATAGTAATAAGGTTTTTAGACACGACGTTAACAAGCCATAAGATTATTCATTATATGACTGTTACCCCCTAAAATTTCCTCATTATGCTACTTTAGTGTATAACGTCGCTGATAGAACACTGCCTATTGTGGAAAAGCATGAAGCGCAGAATTATATAGGCAACCATAGCACCGCCTAAAAGCTCAGATGCCCATCAGAGCCTAGGTTACAAGGACAAAGTACCGATGCGATGAAATAGTAGTACTTCGCTTTATAAAAAACCTCACTGAACATCGATACTATTAAAATAACTAATAAAAGGGATTTTAACGTGGCAACAATAAGAGACCAATCAAAAAAAATATCAAGCCTGCTATTAGATACTGATTTAATAACAATGGGAAAGGGCATTCTCAAGTGGGCAGTTGTCCCAATATTGACAGTAATTCTGCTTAGCATTGGATATGAAGCGTATGATGAAGTCAGAGGATTAAAGTACTGCAGAGATGAAGGTGTATCTGAAAGTAAATGCGACTACTTCTTAAAATATGGTGACTAAAATAGTTTACATATCGCAGTAATGAAAAGGATAGTTCTTTGAGTAGAAAAAGAGCACTAAGACTGGTTCTTGCTGAAGCTGGAGCCCATGCAGCCATAGAAGCGCAGGAAATGACAGGAAAATCAATAAACGATTTGCCTGAATACTTTTTGTCGGTATTTATTGCCCGACATGTCCATCAGCACTTCAAGACGTTTACCTTTTCTATGGAAGATACTGTAAAGGCAATCTGTGCATCAGAAGAAATAGATGAGGCACTAATATCTCGACCCGGTAAAGTGGATATTGTGGTGCGCTCGCAGCGAACAGGAAACATTAGGCATATTATCGAGCTGAAGCGGAGCTATAACGTAGAAGGCCATATTGCAGACATAGTAAGATTAGCAGAGTTTGCACTGGCTGCTCCAGCAGGACACCCGTTAGAGCGAAACTTTATCGTTATGATGGCTGCCGCCTCAGAAAGTGCGTCAGAGGCGCGCTGGGGGAGAATGTGCGAACTTATCAAAAATCAATTCAACGATAAAATTTCATTAATCTGTACGCCGATTTCACTTGATGAGGAAATGCTCAGCACCCGAGAGGGACGTACAAACGATAAACCACTGATGGGTGAGGTATGGGAAGTAAGGTATGAAGATGAAAATTGCTAAAAATTATCATTAAATCAGCTAGAGATTATTATTTTTTGTGTTTCAACTTGAAGACGAGAACGTATACTAGCCAAAGAAAAACAGCCCATGAAATAATAAAACCGACAAGCAACTTAGACATATGCTCCCAAATAATATTTTTCACCACAATAGACTCTGCAGCGTTACTGGGGTTTACGTGAATTTCGATTGGAACGTCATCGGCACACAATTCTATTTTTTTCGAGCCTGTAACAGATTCTGTGTAACTGCCATTAGTTAATGTGCTTTTCGAGGCGTTCCTCGAACTCGATAATAAAACGACTCATAGCCTGACGCCAGTT
>NZ_JAKRFB010000063.1:0-17309 GCF_022348315.1 Alteromonas sp. MmMcT2-5
CACGCCCTTGCCATTCGGATTATCTTCCCCTCAGTCAGGGTGATTCAGGTTTCTTTCAACCTGACGGGTTTGCCAGCTTCGCTGGGCAAACAAAAAAGCGGAAGATATTTAACCTTCCGCTTTCTCTAAGGCAACAGCACATTGCTGCATCTAGTTTTAACTAGGCAAATGTAATATTAGCGCCCTACTGCAATGCCCTCTCTGCGAGGATCTGCGCCGCCAATTAATTTACCTGATTTAAACTGAATGCCATGAAGACCGCTGTTTAAATCCACTACTTCAACGTTATGGCCGAGTGCCTTTAACGGCTCTTCAAGCTCAGCTATTGGTGTGCCCTTCTCTAACGCAGTGTAGTCGTTTCGATTAGTGATTTTAGGAAGATTAATGGCCTGCTGAATATCCAAGCCAAAGTCCAAAACTCCAATTAGGGTTTGAGCGACGTAGCTTACAATTCTAGAGCCGCCCGGCGAGCCTACAACCACCTCTAAATTCCCTTCTTTGTCGAACACCATTGTAGGGCTCATAGCACTTCTAGGACGCTTACCAGGCTCTACGCGATTTGGTACTGGAAAACGGTTTTTGGTTGGCGAAAATGAAAAGTCGGTAAGCTGATTATTAAGCAGGAAGCCTTCTACCATAATCCCAGAACCAAACATGAATTCAATGCTGGTAGTCATTGATACTGCATTGCCCTCTTTGTCTACTATAGAAACGTGTGAGGTATTGGGCAACTCCATTGACGTACCAAGTGCTACATTCGCATCGGCGTAAGGATTACCCGCGCGTTTGCGGCGCCACTCTTTATCAACAGCAATACTCTCGGCACGGCGCTGAAGATAAGCGGTATTAATCATGGCCGCAAACGGCAAGTTAGTAAAATCGCTATCCGCTATGAACTTCTCGCGGTCGGCATACGAAAGCGCACTTGCTTGCGTATACAGGTTGGCAAACTCTACTGAATCCGGTGCGTATTGACTAAGGTTAAAACCTTCTAACATTTTTAGAATTTGATAAACGTTTACGCCACCTGAGCTAGGTGGTGCCATACCGCAAATGCGTTTTTCGTGGTACAAGCCACATACGGGTTCACGTTTTACTGGTTCATAGCTTGCTAAATCTTCCAACGACATTTGGCCAGGGTTAATCTCCGCATTATTAACCGCTTCCACTATTTTTTCGGCAACTTCGCCTTTCAGCAAATAGTCGCTGCCCTTTTCCGCAATACCTCTTAGGGTTTTAGCTAACTTTTTGTTTTTCTTAACCGTGCCTTCTTTTAACGGCAGGCCTGCCGGGAAGAAATAAGTAGAGCTTGCAGGAAAAGTTTTCAGGCCAGGGTGATAGTCTAATGCAACAAGTTTGGCTAAACGCGGCGATACTTTAAAACCGTCTTCAGCTGTTTTGATTGTATCGTCGAACAGCGTATTCCAAGGCAGCTTACCGAACTCGCCCTGAGCCATTTCTAGCGCTTTTACTGCACCAGGCACGCCAACTGACTTACCGCCTACTACGGCATCTAACCAGCGCATTGGCTTATTACCTTCAATAAACCAATGAGAATTGACAGCTTTCGGTGCGGTTTCACGGCCGTCAAAGGTGTGAAGTACTTTGTTCTTATTATCCCAATAAAGGATAAACGCACCACCGCCAATACCTGACGATTGTGGTTCAACCAGCGAAAGCATCGATTGCACAGCTACCGCTGCATCGATCGCACTTCCGCCCTTTTCTAAAATATTCTTTCCCGCCCAAGACGCATAGGGATTTGCCGCTACAACCATATAATCTTCGGCTTCAAATGCCTTTTTCTCTATGTAGCCTGTTGCCGCTTCTGGTTCTCCGACTTCACGTGTTTGTTTCGCGTTCGCACCAAAAATAAAACAGCTAGATAATGCAAGAGTTACCACTGAAGCTCTGAAAAAAGCACTGCGTCTCAAAATAATACTTCCTCTTATTTAAATTTTTCGGGGTTTATTGGGCGTTTTTTAAGAAACGCATCAAACGCTTCTTGAGCTGCGGTTGTGCCCAACGCTTCTAAAAATATATCAAACTCTTCGTTCATTTGTTGGTTTGTTCGCTCTCCGTCACCTTTTAATAGCGCTTTTGTTTGTTTAAGCGAAAATGAAGGCTTGGCGACGAGTTTCTCTACCGTAGTTTGAACCGTTTGATCTATTTCGTGAGCGTCGACAATTTTTGTCAGAATACCAAATTGATAAGCATCAGCAGAGGTAAAGGGTTCGCCCAGCATTAGCCACTCTGCCGCCTTTATATGACCCGCAACCTTAGGCAAAAGATAACTTGATGCATATTCAGGAACAAGCCCTAAGTTGATGAATGGTAGAACAAATCGGGTATCTGGAGTGGCGTAAACAAAATCGCAATGAAGTAAAAGCGTTGTGCCTATGCCCACTGCTAATCCGTGAACTTGTGCAATAACCGGTAAATTACATGCAGCCAAAGCTCGCATAAAGGCAGCTGTTTCTGGCACCTGAGCGTGATCTTGTTGCTGTGCGAAGTCTCCAATGTCATTTCCTGCAGTAAAACAATCGCCCGCGCCTTTAATAACCACCACTTTGGTTGAGCCATCGTTTTTAACACCTAATATGGCATTCGCCATTTCTTGATACATGTCGCGTGTTAACGCATTTTTCTTATCGGTTCGGTTAAGTGTAATGGTTAAGCATTGCTGATTTGTTTCGGTAATAATGTAAGACATAATTACTCCTTTACTGTCGTCTTTTTGTTTTGGGCGTACTTCAGTTTTCACCCTGTAGGCAATTTCTGTATCATAGCCAGCAAATTCTAATTTCAAAAATAACTAACACTGATGATGTCACTGCCGTTTTCGCTTAAGTATAGCGCTGGTCCTTTATTTATTGCGCTATGCTCCGTTGTCGCGTTTTTCTTTGAGCCTATGTCTGGCAATTATTTGGCTTACGACAGGTACGCCATTCAAGGTCTAGAAACTTGGCGAATAGTCAGCGGCAATATCGTGCATACCAATGGCTACCACCTACTTTTAAATTTAGCAGGTCTGGCTTTATTGTGGGCACTCCACGGTGAACATTATCGCATTGGTTTGTACTTAAAAGTTTTTGTGTGGTGCTGTTTGGGAACCAGTATTGGCCTTTATTTTTTCTCTCCAGATCTCATTTGGTACGCAGGCTTATCTGGCGCACTACATGGTATTTTCGCATGGGGCGCCTGTGTTGATATAAAAGAGAAAATGAAGTCGGGTTGGTTATTGCTTATAGGTCTAGCCATCAAGGTGGGATACGAACAAATTGACGGTAGTAGTGAACAAGTTGCAAACCTGATTGACGCAAAAGTTGCCGTAGACGCCCATTTATTCGGTGCGCTTACGGGTATCGCAATCTTTTTACTTATGTTTATTACGGCGAAAAGAAAATAGAAACTCGAGCGATATAGCGTCACTCTTTTTACGCATTTTGATTTGTTAAAGCAGATTAATGTGCTGAAGCAAAAAATGAAGATTTAAAAAAAGGCCCGAATTCATTGAATTTGGGCCTTTTGCTGTATGCCTATTACTTTATGAGCAACCCAGCGCTTCTTAGACGTTAGGCGATTCAAGTAAAGGCTTTGCTTATAAGTTTTCTTCAAATAACTTATAGATACGGCGGTATTCATCAAGCCAAGAGCTTGGCTGCACAAAGCCATGTGGCTCTACCGGATAAATGGCCGTTTCAAAATCTTCTTTCTCAAGCTCGATAAGACGCTGTACCAATCGCACGGTGTCGTGGAAAAACACGTTGTCATCAACCATTGGCGCATTGATAAGCAACGGCTTTTCTAATCCATCGGCAAAATAAATTGGCGAGCTACGCTCAAACGCAATGGGGTCGATATCAGGCGTATTAAGAATATTAGCCGTATATGGCGTGTTGTAGTGGGCCCAATCGGTTACCGGACGAAGTGCTGCACCTGCCGCAAACAGATCTGGCGCAGTAAACATAGACATAAAGGTCAAGAAGCCGCCGTATGAACCGCCGTATGTGCCAATACGCTCACGATCTACATTTGCATTTTCAACAAGCCAGTTAACACCATCACGCAAATCTTGCACTTCAGGCGTACCCATTTGACGATAAATAGCGGTTCGCCAATCACGTCCGTAGCCAGCACTAGCGCGATAGTCCATATCTAGTACGACATAGCCTTGCTGCACGAGCATGCTATGGAACATGTATTCTCGGAAGTAACCAGACCACCCCATGTGGGCGTTTTGCAAGTAGCCTGCACCGTGATTAAACACTACCGCTTTATTTGGTGCCGTCTTGTCGTAATTTTCCGGTAAATATACTCGTGCGTAAATAGGTGCATCGGTATGCGACGATTCAATAGCAACGATGTTAGGCACCGCCCATGGAAGTGCATTAAAATCTGCACTGGTGCTTTGCGTGATTTGCTTTACCGCTGTTGTTTCGTTTGCTGGCTTAATGTAAAGCTCTTGTGGCTGATTCACCTTGCTATGGCTTAGCAGCAAATTTTTACCATCAGGGCTAAGTGAGTAGTCTGTCATACCATTCAAATCAGTCATGGTATCGATGGTATTGTCACTTAAATCTGCACGATAAACTTCGTAAAGCCCCGGGTGCTCCATGTTAGCTTTAAAGTAGATATAATTGTCATCGCTAGAAAGCGTTAAATCGTCAACAATAAAAAGGCCGCTGGTTAGCGCGACAGGTTTCTCGCCAGGCTTTTGAACGTATAAGTGCGAGTAACCAGTATGCTCAGATTGATAGTAAAGTGTTTCGCTGTCATTTAGCCAATCAAATGCGTTGAAACGGTAGTTTACCCACGCATCGTCATGAAGCCTATGTTGGTTTTCTAGCGTTTTATTCGCTAAGTCGACCGTTGCAATCCAGCGGTCTTTGTTGTCCCACGCTTCTAGCATAACGGCAACAGCGTTACCGTTTTTGTGCCAGCGAATCGAAGGCTTAGTCCAATACCAGCTTTGCAGTAAGGTAATGTCGCGCGGCAAACGATTAACTTCATAGGTCTCGCCTTTTGCCTTCGCGTTTTCTGCTTTTACGTCAGCAAGTACGTCGTCATTGTAGCCAGGCAAATTAAAGTATTTAAGTTCACTCTTCTCGCCAGTTTTCAAATTAAGCAGCCACAGTTCATGATTTACCGATTGTGCATCTGCAACACGTTGGCGTACCGGCTTCGCGGCAATGCGGCTGTCTTCTTGGATATAATGCGGCATGATGTCGCTGTCATCACGAGTCGGCTTACTTTCCGTGGTTGCTACTACCGCGAAGTTACCCGCAGGTGATACGCTAATACCCGCTAGTCGATGCGACTTATCAAAGTAAAACGGCGTAGGTGCTACACTGCTGTTTTCTTTGGCCAACGCTTTTTGAGCGTCGTCTTTTTCTTGTCTGTTTTTGCGCTGTAGTTTGATGTATTCCACCAGCGACTGTTGCTGCTCGGCAATATAATCTTTAGGCGGCTCAGCCGCTTTGGGTTCGTCGCTAAACTCCCAGCTCAATAATTCTTCGCGGGTGCCGTTAGATAGGTCTATAGCAATAAATTTGTTACCGCTTAACGCCATTAAGCGGCCATCAGTCATAAATGAAAGCGTTGACAGCGCATTCCCGCCACGCGCTATACGCACGGTTTCACCGTTGGTAAATTGCACATAAACACTGTCTTCAAATGAATAAGCAATTACACCATCATTTCTTACTACACGTTCGTCAAAACGATACTTGTGCAAATCTGACAACGGTGCTTTTACGGCATTTGCAGGGTTTGAGAGTTCAGCAACATAAACATCTGTTAACGCGCTATTCTGTCTTTCTTTTTCAAAAACAATTTTATCGCCATTGACCGACCACCCCATACCTTCGGGTAGCGCGCCCATCCATTGAGGATCTGACATTATTTGCTTTAAAGTAATTTCACCATTTTTCACGCTGTTCTGAGGCGCGACATCGGGTGTAACGGTTTGCTGGACAGTAGCAGCAGGAAGCGATGTAGACGCTGCTTGGCTAGATGGTTCGTTAGTCGTGCTTGCACATCCGCCCAACGCAAAAGTAACGCTAGCCGCGATGAGTAAAGAAGAGTATTTTTTCATTATTTTAAGTCGTTGTTATGTAAAAAACGTTAACATTATACGCAGAGCAGTTACTAATACGCTAACGTTCATCGATTGAGATAGTGAACCAAACGTAAACCATCTGCGTTTATGGTTGTGAAACTGGTCTGTCGGCCTGAACAAAATAACAAAAATTCACTGATGAGGTAAAACACTATGAAAGCGAAAGGTTTTGTACCTGCGTTGCTTGCGCTCAGCTTTTTCACGACTCCTAGCTTTGCGAGCGAGTGCCCCAGCGTACTAAAGTTCATGAAGCGTAAGCTCAACTCACAAGAAACGGTGAATTTGTGTAACGAATATGCCGGAAAGACCCTTTTAGTGGTGAACACAGCCAGCTATTGCGGCTACACGCCACAATTTGAAGGTTTAGAAGCCCTTTATAGTGACTACAAAGACAAAGATTTTGTAGTACTTGGCTTCCCGTCGCACGATTTTAACCAAGAAGATAATGATGAAGGCAAAACGGCAGAACTGTGTGAATTGACTTATGGCGTAAAGTTTCCGATGTTTGAACCGATATCGGTAAAAGGTGAAGACGCCGAGCCTATGTATAGAATGCTAAAAACCGCCACCGGCAAAGCGCCATCATGGAACTTTAATAAGTACCTTATTGACAGCTCCGGTAAGCAAATAACCCACTACCCTAGTTCAACAAAGCCTACTGATCCGGCTTTTATCGCTGACATAGAGGCACTCCTCAAAAGCGAATAAACCCGCGAATATTAACGCTGCCTATAGGTCACACCAAACGAGAATCTAAAAGCCGCGCATAAAAAAGCCCCGCGTAACACGCGGGGCAATCAAGCACACTCAACTTGGAACACACTTTTAGCTGAAAACATACTTCCTACGTTTTAGCTAACTGCATTAATTTAGTGTGTTTAGTTGTTGGTTAGTTCAATAATTTTTTCGCTTGCTTCAGAAAAAGCCTTGTTTGCTTGCTCTTCGCCCATGTTAAGTCCTTCAGCGTAAACGAATTTAACGTCACTGACACCAACAAAATTTAAAAAGTGTTTTAAATACGGCGTTTGCGTATCAAAGTCTGAACCTGCATACACACCACCACGCGCGGCAAAAACAGTCGCTGATTTATTTTCTAGCAATCCGACAGGACTTGTCTCGGTATACTTAAATGTTATACCAGCTCTTGCAATACGGTCGAAGTAAGCTTTTAAGCTCGATGGGATGCCAAAGTTGTACATTGGCACGGCTAGCACAATTTCGTCAGCCGCTTTTACTGCTTCAACAATGTCATCAGAGACTTTTGCCAATGCCTGTTGTGATTCATTTCGCTCAGACGCCTCAGTCATCCACGCTTGCATTTCTTCACCTGTTAAATGAGGCAGTGCCAGAGAGGCAACATCCACGCGGTTAATGTGCACAGAACCGTCATTCTCAATTTTTGAAAGGTACTCGTTTGCAAGCTTTGAAGAATTACCTTGGGCGCCATTTAGGCTGGAAAATATAGCCAGTACTTTTTTCATGCCGAACTCCAATATTCGTTGTTTCGATAATATATGGCTATATTACGGCAATCGGGTGGGATGAAAATATCAAAAACATGAAGGCTTCGTTCTATTTTGTAGAACAGACTGCCAAGGAAAAAAACAAATGTGAAATTATTGAAAATATTACATTACGTTAATGTTGCAAGGAGGTTGATCTTCTCTTATTTGCTCAGCGTAACCGAGTTTGCCACAACACAATTAAGAGGATACAAAATATGAGAAGGACCAAAGCGCTCCTTGCATGTTCAATATTACCACTGTTTTTAATTGGCTGCTCGGATGACGACGACGATGTCGTACAAGAGCCCACACCCGCCCCGGAATACGCAAACGTTCGAGTTGTTCACGCAGCATCAGACGCACCAATGGTAAACATCACTGCTAATGACGCCATACTCAACGATCTCGAAAGCGTTGATTACCAAGTCGCTTCATCTCGCTTCGAAGTTGAGACAGGCATGTACGATATTGGTGTTACAGGCATTCTTCCAGGTGAAAACGCTGAAGTGTTGCAAGCTGACGTTACTTTAGAAGCTGACATGAACTACGATATTTTTGCAGTAGGTAATGTTGGCGATGAGTCGTTATCGCTTTTAACAGTGACCAGTATGGAAACCGCAGTTGACGCGGGTAATGCTCAAGTACAGATTGTACATGCAGCATCAATGGCACCTATGGTTGATATTTATGTTACGGCACCAGATACAGATATCACTGCCGAGCAGCCGCTTGTTACTGCTGAATTTACTGACGCAACCGATTTAATTCAAGTACCTGCGGGTGATTATCAAATTCGTATTACACCGGCCGGTGAGACAACGGTTGTATACGACTCTGGTACGGTAAACCTTGCAGACGGTGCTGATTTGCTTATCGCTGCTACTAATAACGTAGGTACCGGCGATTCACCAGTAACATTACTGGCCGCGGACGGTGATGGAAGCTTCAAGATTTGGGATGCAGAAGCAGGTGCTGCTATCCGCGTTGTGCACGGTATCAGCGACGCACCAGCGGTTGATGTTGTAGCAAATAACGAAATAGTATTGGTGGACGGAATACAGTTCCCGCGCACCACAGACTATTTGTCTGTTGCAGCCGGTGACTATCTCATTGACGTTGTAGCCGATAGCGACAACAGTGTTGTGGCAATTGACGATGTTGAGTTGACGCTAGAAGTAGGTATGTCTTATACCGCTATCGCAAACAACGTTTTGGCTGCACCAGAACTTGATGTGCTTGTTGATATGCCCCGCTCCGTAGCGACAGAAGCGAAAGTGCGTATTGTACATGCTTCACCTTCAGCAGGTAACGTCGATATTTATGTAACTGCAGACGGCGAAATTGATGCTGTCGACCCAGCATTTGCTGATATAGCATATGAAACAGGTGACTTGGTTGAAACTGGTTATGTAAGTCTTGCTGAAGGTGATTATGTGGTCACTGTTACACCAACAGGTACCAAAACAGTAGCGATAGAAACCGGCGTTTTAACGCTTGAGAATGGTGAGATTTACACTGCTATCGCACTAGATGGCGCGATGGAAGGTGATTTACCTCAATTAGCGTTGCTTGATGGCCTAGCACCACCTCCACCAGCTTTTAATGCTGACATGACTTACAATGTAAACTTAAGTGGGTCACAAGAAGTGCCTGCCGTAACTACTATGTCTATGGCAACTGCAGTGGTCGAAATTGACGAAGACTTACCGGCGTTTAGCGTAAGTGTTGACGTATCAGGCTTAACGGATGTTACTGGTGTACACGTACACGATGGCGGCATTGGTATGAATGGGCCGGTTGCTTTCCCACTGACAGATGCTGGTAATGGAACTTATGTTCTCGCTGAAACTAATATTTCACCTAGCAATTTAGACGCGCTAACTAGCGGTGAGTGGTATTTAAATGTTCACACTACCGCTAACCCTAATGGCGAAGTGCGTGGTCAGATTGTTCCCGATACAACTGCGGTAGTAACATTCTCACTAAGCGGCAGCCAAGAGGTACCAGCAGTTGACACCATGGCAATGGGGTCTGGCTATGCGCTCTTCGACACCACAAACAACAACGTTTCTCTTGTGGCGGTAACCACTATTGAAAATGCGACTATGGCGCACATTCATACTGGGTTTGCTGGTGAAAATGGTGACGTACTTGTAGGACTTGTGGAAAGTGAAAGCACCGCTGGCGTTTGGATGACAGACGGAAGCATAGCACTAGATGAAGCCACAGCTACGCAACTACTGGCAGGTGGTCATTATGTGAATGTGCATACAGCAGCTAATACTGGTGGTGAAATTCGCGGCCAAATCACACCTGATAGTATTGAAGTGTACGGCATCATTGCCAACGGCCTACAAGAAGTGCCTGCAGTAACTACAACAGCAAGCGGCGCTGGTGCATTTACTTTGAATACATCTACAGGTGCACTGTCAGGCAGCGTTACCATTACCGGTATGACAGCAAACATGGCTCACATTCACGAGGGTGAAATGGGCGTAAATGGAGATGTTCTAATTGGACTTACTGCTGGTACCAGCGGTATGTGGTCTGTGCCAGCTAATACTACGTTAACTGCTGAGCAAATGAATGTTATGGCAGACGGAGGTCTTTACACTAACTTCCACTCAGATGCATTCCCAAGCGGTGAAATTCGTGGACAAATTACGCTAGGTTTTGACTAGTCAAAAATAGCTAAACCCATTGTGTTTCAATTATATTGAGACCCAATTAATCTAAAATAAAAAAAGGGGCAAACGCCCCTTTTTTGTGTTTCTCGACAAGAAAATTTTATCTATATGGTATTTAGCGCCGTGTCGAAATCTGCAATCAGATCCTGAGTGTCTTCAATACCTACCGAAATACGCAGCATGGTATCGGAAATACCCATTAACTCACGCTCTTCTGCCGTGTTCTCAAAATAAATAGTAGGCGCAACTGGAAGCGCTAAGGTGCGATTATCCCCTAAGTGCGTGGCGCAAATAACTAACTTCATTTCGTTTAAAAACGCCACTGGATCAGCACCGTCGATAAGGTCAAAACTCAAAATTGCGCCATAGCCGTCGTTTAGGTATTCCCGTGCCATGAAATGCTGAGGGTGGTCGGCAAGACCTGGATAAAAGACTTTAGATACCTTGGGATGATTATCTAGGAACGTCGCCAACTGCATAGCATTATGCTGACTTCGTGATAAACGTAAATCTAAGGTTTCCATGCCTAGGGCAATGGCCGTCGCTGATTGCGGTGCCAATGTAGCGCCTAAATCGCGTAAACCTTTCTTTTTAATTTGCGTAATGCCCCACTGTGCAGTATCTGCAACCTGATAAGCCGGTTTTAGGTTACTAAACTTACTCCAATCATAGTTACCCGTATCGATGACAGCACCACCTAAAACGTTACCGTGACCTGCAATGTATTTTGTCAGCGAGCAAAACACTAACGACGCTTTAACATCTTTAGCGTAAAAAACAGGGGGTGGCGTCATGGTGTTATCAACCATAAACAGCATGTGCTTCTCTTCGCAGAATTGACCAATGGCGTGAAGGTCGGCCACCTGTGTCACTGGGTTAGCTACGGTTTCGGTGTAAACGCCTTTTGTGTTTGGCTGGTAAGCTTCTTTGACTTGCTGAATGTCGGTCACATCTGTGTAGGTAACCTGCACACCAAAATCTTTAATGGTTTCAAAAAAGCTTCGCGTATTACCAAATAGGTATTGGCTTACAATTAAATGGTCGCCGGCTTTGAGTAAAGCAAATAACGAGCTGCTTATCGCCGCCATTCCGGTTGAGTAACATAAGGTACCCACACCGCCTTCCAGATCATTGAGCATATTTTGCAGTGCCGCCACAGAAGGTGACGATGAACGAGAATAAACATGAGCAGCTCGTTTACCTTGAAACGCATCGATGATGCCCTGCGCATCTTTAAACTCGAAAAGAACTGAATTAGACGTGCTGCTGTGAACACCACCATGTTCAGGCGTATTTAGCATGCGATCAGAATGAACCTGACGGGTTGTGAATCCCAATTTTGTCACGGGTGAAGCTCCGAAAATAGATGTTTGCGACCGAGCCGAGCGCGCACCAGTACTCTGAGTTGATACGGTTGCGTACTTACCACTTCAATAGAAATGATTATGGCTTTGTAATGCAGTTTTTAGGATATTTTGCGCAAACATTATCATAAAACGTATAAATAGTTTGCATTTGTTCATCTATGTTAGTCACTTTCTGAATAATTGGCCCCAACACAATCATCTTTCTGGCGTAGTCCAACCCAATGACTTGTATAGGAATTTCGGCTTCTCTTGCAATGTGCATAAAGCCTGTTTTCCATGGATAAATGGGGCTTCGCGTACCCTCTGGCGCTAACGCGAGTATTAATTCATCGGCTTCCTTTATCTTATTTGCAATAGACGTGACCACCCCATGCGCTTTACTTCTCTCTATAGGAATACCGCCTAATCTTCTAACAATAGTGCCCAAAGGGGGCGCAAAGATGGTGTGCTTTCCGAAAAAATTAATGTTTAGCTTAAAGGAAAAAACCACGAACAAGCCAATAAAGAAGTCCCAGTTCGATGTATGCGGTGCTACCGCTAAAATGGCTTTTTTCTGATTGATTAGTTCGCCTTCTACACGCCAGCCCCTTTTTGTCAGCACCCAAGCTGCGAACGACGACAACCAGTTGGGCCACTTGCGAGGGACATGCTCTCCAACGTTGACACTATTGGCCCGTTGAGAGTGGGTTTGAGGGTGTGAGGTTTTCGTCATTATTATTATGCTCTGCTTACTACACTTAGGTTATCTATTTGCTAATTTATTTTCTGAGGCTTCGAAGTGGAATGCCGTAACGAAAAGCGCTTTACTTTCCATATTGTACCCGCATATTAATTAACAGAGTAAAACGTTGGAGTGTGCGCAGTTTGGCGAAGAGTAATCAAAATAGGTTTGTAACGCAATTGTTAACAAAACAGCGTTTTGAATTCTTAGAGAATATGGGCTTAATATAGCTATGTGTATTTTATTTATCGCAAACAATATGCGAGATGACTACCCGCTTATCATCGCTGCGAATCGGGATGAGTTTTACGCACGACCAACCGCGCCGTCTTCATTCTGGAAAAGCCACCCGCATTTGCTCGCCGGACAAGACTTAGAAGCTAATGGAACCTGGATGGGTGTTACGCGTAACGGATATGTGGCGGCGCTTACTAATGTAAGGGACCCACACAACATCAATAAAAATGCGGTATCGCGAGGTGAATTAGTCGCCAACTGGCTGAAGCACAACTCAGTCGAAATGAAGCCTGTTACACAATCACAATACTTGGCAACGCTAGAAAAAACGCGCCACCGATACAACGGCTACAACCTGTTATTCGGAGATATAAATTCGCTTAAGGTTTACAACAACGTAAACAATTCGACCCACATTATCGACACTGGTGTCTACGGTTTGTCTAACGCGGATATTGCCACACCTTGGCCAAAAGTCACGCAGGGCGTTACCGCATTGAACAATTATGTCACCAAACAAAACATCATTAATGATGAAGACTTATTTGATATTTTACGTTACGACAATAAAGCCGACGATGCCCTGTTACCCGACACGGGCGTAGGCTATGAGTGGGAAAAGGCGCTGTCTTCCATTTTTATTCAATCCGAAAAATACGGAACACGCACCTCTACACTGCTATTAGTAGATAAAAACAATACGCTGACCTGGAAAGAACGACGCTTTTCAGACAAAGGCGAAGCACAAGAAACCCGCGCTTTTTCTTTTTCAATTTAGGGTGTTTTTGAAATGAAACTTTCGTTTACGTTTTCTTTCCTCGACTAATTGAAATATTTTCAACCTTTAGGGGTCGTTTTTTCTACCATCGGTGGCATAATGCCAGCCTGCTATCTTTTGCATACCAACGTAACGTGAGGACATATCGTGTTTGAAGTATTACCCCATCTCGCCCCAGATCCAATTCTTGGCCTGTCAGCTGCTTTTCGTGAAGACACCAACCCAAACAAAATCGATTTAGGTGTTGGCGTATATAAAGATGAGCAAGGTAATACCCCTATTCTTTCAAGTGTCGCAAAAGCGCAAAAAGTGCTTTTAGATACCGAAACTAGCAAAACCTACATCACGCCTCAGGGCAACCAAGGTTTTATCGACGGTATGTTGTCTTTGCTATTAGGTAAGACTAGCCCCGTTCTATTAGCAGACCGCGTTGCAGCGGTTCAAGCTCCAGGTGGTTGTGGTGCATTGCGTATTCTTTCAGAACTACTTGCCCGTTGTAACGACAACGCTAAAGTATGGGTAAGCGACCCGACATGGGCGAACCACATTCCACTTATCGGCTCTGCGGGTCTTAAAATCGAAACCTACCCGTACTTCGATAAAGCGTCAGCAAGCATTCGCTTTGACGCTATGATGGAAACCCTTCGCAAAACTGAAAAAGGCGATATCGTTCTTCTACACGGTTGCTGTCACAACCCTACAGGTGCAGATCTTACTAATGCCCAATGGGATGAAGTACTAGAAGTAGCAAAAGAGCGCGAATTCCTGCCTTTCATTGATGTGGCTTACCTAGGTTTTGGTGAAGGCTTAGAAGAAGACGCGTACGGCATGCGTTTGTTGGTAGAAAACCTACCAGAGGTTATCGTTGCAGCTTCTTGCTCTAAGAACTTTGGCCTTTATCGCGAACGTGTTGGTTTGGCTGCCATCATTACTGAAGATTCAGCAACCCGTAAAATTGCTCAGGGTCAAATTCAGTCAATCGCACGTGGCATCTACTCTATGCCACCGAGCTACGGCGGCGCGTTGGTAGACATTATCCTAGCTGACGAAGCACTTAACAACGAGTGGGTATCTGAAGTGAACGAAATGCGCGATCGCATGAAATCACTCCGTGCAATGCTAGTTCAAAACCTTCACGATAATGGCTCGCCTAAAGACTTTAGCTTCGTAAACGACCAAAAAGGTATGTTCTCGTTCTTGTGTATTACTCCAGAGCAAGTGCGCGAAGTGCGTGAAAAGCACAGTGTGTATTTTGTTGATTCTAGCCGCGTGAACATTGCGGGCATCAACCAAGAAAACGTAGAAACACTTGCTAAAGCATTGGTATCAGTGCTTTAAGTACGAACTATTGATTCTTAAGATTCGAAAGGCAGGGTTCACACCCTGCTTTTTTATTGCCTTCAAATTACCCGTCTTCCTATTTCTGCGATGAACGCCCCAACCACGCTGTCAGTAGCGGTTAGTCACACTTTTTAACAAATTCACGCAGTGCGCTATACGCCTTTTAGTAGGGCAAGCCGGATATAATCGTTACACTGTAACAATGTTGACGTACACGTTAACTTGGTATTTATTACGACTGACTTATAACAATGAGATTAACGACAAGAACAAGGATCACCCATGTCTAAAGTAAGTGTATTTTGTCTTTCTGCCGCGCTACTTGGCAGTGCAATGCAAGTAAATGCTAAGGAAGGCATGTTCACGCCAGAACAACTCCCTTCAATTGCCGGCGATTTAAAAGAAACAGGCTTAGCAATCCCTGCTAGTAGTATTAACGACCTAACCGCGTTTCCTATGGGCGCGATTGTTTCATTAGGTGGCTGTTCAGCATCGTTTGTCTCTGACAAAGGCTTGGCCGTTACTAATCACCACTGTGCGCGCGGCTCTGTTCAATATAACAGCACCCCAGAAAACAACTATTTAAAAGATGGTTTCCTAGCAAAAGAAATTGGTGAAGAACTGCCGGCCGCGCCGGGTACACGCATGTTCGTTACGGTCGATTTTTCTGATGTAACCGACAACGTCATTGGCGGTATCAGTGATGACGTTCAAGGCCGCGAGCGCTACGACCTCATTGAAGCGAACCGCAAAGCATTAATTGCAGAATGTGAGTCTGAAGCGGGCTTCCGCTGCTCTGTGCCTTCGTTTTTCCAAGGCCTTGAGTATAAGCTAATTAAGCAAATGGAAATTCGTGACGTGCGCATTGCCTACGCGCCTGCTGATTCAATTGGTAAATACGGTGGTGATGTAGATAACTGGATGTGGCCTCGTCATACGGGCGACTTCTCTTTCTATCGTGCTTATGTGGGTAAAGACGGTAAACCTGCTGATTACAGTGAAGAGAACGTGCCGTTTAAACCTGAGCATTTCTTAAAAGTTTCGGCAGCTGGACTTGAAGACGGCGACTTTGTTATGGCAGCGGGCTACCCTGGCTCTACTAATCGCTATGCACGTTTATCACAAGTGTCGTACACGTTTGATTGGTTATATCCCACTTACCTTGAACTGGTAGACGCGTGGATCAAGACTATCGAAAGTGCATCTGAAGAAGGCAGCGATGCGCGTATCAAATACGAAGCATTGTTAGCGGGTCTTAACAACTTCCACAAAAATACGTTAGGCCAGCTTTCTGGCGCTAAACGCGTTGGACTTGTTCCACGTCGCGCTGAGCGTGAAGAGCAACTAGCTGCATGGCTTGATAAAAACGGTAAGAGTGAAATGAAGCAAGCACTTGCCGATCTTGATGCGGTTAGTGCTGAACAAATGCAAATGAACAAGCAAAACTTCTGGTACAACAACCTAAGTCGTGCACAACTCTTGTCATCAGCCCAAACCCTTTATCGCAATGCCATCGAAAAAGAAAAGCCGGACGCAGAACGTGAATCTGGATTTCAGGAGCGCGATCAAATTCGTCTGAAAGAAGGCGTAGAGCGTATTGAGCGTCGCTTTGATCCGGCCGTTGATCAGGCCGTTTGGCAAAAAATGATTAGTATGTACCTTGAACAGCCAGAAGAAAACCGAGTAGCCGCGTTCGATAAAGCAGTAGGCATTGATAGTGATACTGACGGAAAAACACTTCAGAAGAAGTTAAAGGCGTTTTACGACAAGACTTCATTGACTAACACTGAAGAACGTTTGAAATGGTTAACTGCAAGCCGCGCTGATTTCGAAAATAGCAACGACCCGTTCATTAAACTTGCGGTTGCCCTGTTCGATACCGAGATGGCTATTGAAGATAAGAGCAAAACGCTAAGCGGTAAAGCTGCAGCGCTTCGCCCTAAATACATGAGTGCCATTATTGAGTGGCAAAAATCTTTGGGCAGCCTTGCTTATCCAGATGCAAACAGTACGCTGCGCGTTACTTACGGTAATGTAATGGGCGGCTCGCCAAAAGACGGCCTAATTTACGAGCCGTTTACTCGTCTTGAAGGTATTACCGAAAAAGACACGGGCGAGACACCTTTCGACTCTCCTAAAAAGCAGCTTACGCTTATTGAGGACAAGAAATATGGACCTTACAAGTTAGAAGCTATTAACAGCGTGCCGGTGAACTTCCTTACCGATTTAGATTCAACCGGCGGTAACTCAGGCTCAGCAACGCTTAACGCAAAAGCAGAGCTTATCGGTCTGTTGTTTGACGGTACGTTCGAGAGCGTTAATTCTGATTGGGATTTTGACCCGAAAACAACCCGTACCATCCATGTAGATAGCCGGTACATGTTATGGGTAATGGAATACGTTGACGGTGCAACGAACCTCATCGAAGAGATGACCATCGTTAAATAACCACCAAATAATGGGGTCAGAGTCTGAGGGATCCCCACGAATTTAATTCCATGTGCCTGCGGTCCAGGCCCCGTCGACTATGGAGCTGTACCATTTGAGTGCAG
>NZ_JAKRFB010000064.1:0-17188 GCF_022348315.1 Alteromonas sp. MmMcT2-5
CGCCCTTGCCATTCGGATTATCTTCCCCTCAGTCAGGGTGATTCAGGTTTCTTTCAACCTGACGGGTTTGCCAGCTTCGCTGGGCAAACAAAAAAGCCCCAACCGAGGTTGGGGCTTTTAAATGCGTTTGAAAGCGTTAAGTACTTATACGCGCTTAACGGCTACATTTGCTTCGAACTTAGGCTTAACTGCCAAGTCTTCAGAAGGTGGAGCAAACTTAGTTAGGTCAATGCCTGCAACTGCTTGCTTGTACTCTTCTGTCGTTGGGAAACGACCAAGAACCGTTGAAAGTACTACTAGCGGCGTAGAGCCTAGTAGTGATTCACCTTTCTTCTCAGCAGAGTCAGCTACAACACGACCTTGGAAAAGACGTGTAGATGTCGCGATAACTGTATCGCCTGGCTCAGCCTTTTCTTGGTTACCCATACATAGGTTACATCCAGGACGCTCTAGGTAAAGAATGTTGTCGTACTTAGTACGCGCCGCTTCTTTAGGCTTAGCATCATCGAACTGGAAGCCTGCATATTTCGCTAGAACGTCCCAATCGCCTTCCGCTTTAAGCTCGTCAACGATGTTATATGTAGGTGGAGCTACAACTAGTGGCGCTTTGAATTCAACAGAACCGTTAAGCTTTTCTAGGTTACGCAGCATTTGCGCGATGATTTGCATGTCGCCTTTGTGCACCATACAAGAACCAACGAAACCTAGGTCTACTGGCTTACCATCATAGTAAGAAACTGGACGGATAACGTCGTGGGTATAACGCTTAGATACGTCTTCGTTGTTTACGTCTGGGTCAGCAATCATTGGCTCGTCGATTTGATCTAGATCGATAACCACTTCTGCGTAGTACTTCGCGTTGTCATCTGGCGCAAGCGCTGGCTCTTCACCAGACTTGATTTCAGCAATACGCTTATCAGCTAGGTCAATTAGGCCTTGAAGCATGTTCGCTTCGTTGTCCATGCCCTTGTCGATCATGATTTGGATACGGCTCTTAGCAAGTTCAAGCGACGCAATCATTGTCTCGTCATTTGAGATACAGATTGATGCTTTCGCCTTCATTTCTGCAGACCAGTCAGTGAATGTGAATGCTTGGTCAGCCAATAGAGTACCGATTTGAACTTCAATTACACGACCTTGGAACACGTTCTCGCCAGAGAATTGCTTAAGCATTTGCGCTTGAGTCGCGTGAACCACGTCACGGAAGTCCATGTGCTCTTTCATGCTACCTTTAAAAGTAACTTTCACAGACTCAGGGATTGGCATTGCCGCTTCACCCGTTGCAAGTGCTAGTGCTACCGTACCTGAGTCGGCACCGAATGCTACACCTTTAGACATACGCGTGTGCGAGTCACCACCGATGATAATGGCACGATCGTCTACTGTAATGTCGTTAAGCACTTTGTGAATAACGTCAGTCATTGCATGGTAAACGCCTTTAGGATCACGTGCAGTGATTACACCAAAGTTGTTCATGAACGACATAAGCTTAGGGATGTTAGCTTGTGCTTTTTTGTCCCATACTGATGCCGTGTGACAACCAGACTGGTAAGCACCATCTACAACAGGAGAAATCGTTGAAGCGGCCATTGACTCAAGCTCTTGGCACGTCATTGGGCCAGTCGTATCCTGCGAACCTACAATGTTTACTTTAACGCGTACGTCAGAACCAGCATGAAGCGGAGCATCTGAATTTACGCCAACTGCATTACGGTTAAAGATTTTTTCAACCGCTGTTAGGCCTTGGCCTTCGTGAGACACTTCTTTCGACGCTGCATATACGGCTGGCGCTTTTGTACCTAGAGTACGTGCTGCGAAAGATTGTAGCTGCTTACCGAATACAACTGCGTAAGAACCACCGGCTTTCATGAACTCCATTTTTTGAGGAGTAAATGATGCAGATACGTCAGCAAGTTCTTCTGAACCATTGTAAAGCTTCTTCGCCTTAGTATCGATAGTTAGTACAGTACCAGTTGCTACTGAGTAAGCTTCTTCAAGTACTGGGTCACCGTTTGCATCGCGAACGATTTCACCATTTTCATCAGTTTTCTTAACCCAGTTTTTAAGGTCAAGACCAATACCACCGGTTACGTCAACAGTAGTAAGGAAGATAGGCGCAATACCGTTAGTACCAGCAACAATTGGCGCTTTGTTTACAAATGGAATGTAAGGGCTTGTTGGCTCACCTGCCCATAGTGCAACGTTGTTAACACCAGACATACGAGATGAACCTACACCCATTGTGCCTTTTTCAGCGATAAGCATCACTTTAGCATTCGGGTGCTTCTTACCAAGTTCAACAATTTCTTGCTGCGCTTCAGGAGAGATCATGCACTGGCCGTGAAGTTCACGGTCGGCACGTGAGTGCGCTTGGTTACCTGGAGAAAGAAGGTCAGTTGAGATATCACCTTCAGCGGCGATGTAAGTCACAACTTCAATTTTCTCTGGAACATCAGGAAGCTTGGTAAAGAATTCAGCTTTTGCGTAGCTTTCTAGTACGTCTTTAGCAATAGCATTGCCAGCTTTGAATGCATTTTCAAGACGCTCAGTGTCAGCTTCGTATAGATAAACTTGAGTCTTCAATACTTCTGCCGCAGGCTTAGCAACCGCTTCGTCATCAGAAAGTGCTAGGTCTAGTAGTACTTCTACAGACGGACCACCTTTCATGTGTGAAAGTAGTTCAAGCGCAAACTCAGGGGTAATTTCTTCTACTTTTTCTTCGCCAAGTACAATTTCTTTTAGGAATTGTGCTTTAACACCCGCCGCAGGTGTAGTACCTGGAAGCGTGTTATAGATAAAGAATTTTAGAGAGTCTTCGCGATGCTCGTTTGTTGTATCTTTAATTTGAGCAATAATTTCAGACAGCAGATCTGCACTGTCGATTGGCTTAGGGTTAAGACCTAGTTCCGTTTTACGGGTTTCGATCTCTGCCAGATATTCTGAATACAAACTCATATAGTTCTCTCGGTCTTAGTTTTACTTGGGCGTAGTGTTAAGTCGGTCTTAGCTATACGCATATAAAAATGAGGGATATTTTAACCGATTTTTAGCGGTTACGTAATGACTGAAAGTAAACAGTTAGGTATTCACCCGCCTAAACTGTCGTTGTGTTAAAGCACTTACATTTTTACTAGAAAAACGAATTTTAATTAAAAGCAAAATTAAGCCAATAATTTCATGCAGTTAGAAGCAAACCATTTGAAATCAATGACGATATTTAGCTTGAATGGTTTGACCAATAAAGATAAATAATAGTGTTGCATTTATGACAGACATTCATTTTATTTATGGTGCTACCAGTACAAATTACCATCAATTTTGAAACAAAATTTCATTTATTAATGTTTTCTGTGCCTAATTTCCTCTTGGCGATACCTCGATCACTCTTCCATTTTCACCATCGGTCAAAAGAAGCAGGTTACCTTGATGATCAAGCGCAATATCCCGCAGCCGTTCCCCAGGTCCCACAAAAATTTTTGTAGAGATATATTCATTCGATACGGCTCTAACTGCATACAAAGCTTTGGCTTTCAAGCTGGTAACAAGTAACGTATTAGCTAGCATCGGGAAACGCCCATGGGAATAGTAGATCATGGAGGATGGCGCTATAGAAGGTGTCCAGTCTACAATGGGGCCAGTCATACCCGGATAGGTCGAAAAAGGCGAAATTCTAGCGCCGGAATAGTCTTTGCCTAGTGTAACAACTGGCCAACCATAATTTGCGCCTTGTTGTAAAAGGTTTACTTCATCACCGCCATCTGGGCCGTGCTCATGCAAAAATAGGTTACCGTCACTCCCCTCTACAAGTCCTTGGGGATTGCGGTGTCCAATACTAAAAATAAAGGGGTTATCAGGAAAAGGAGGGTTGGCCAACGGCTTGCCGTCTATTGTGAACCCTAGCACTTTTCCTAGTTGTGAACTGATAACTTGCGCTTGCTCGCGATAATCAAAGCCATCTCCTGTCGTAACCAAAAAGCCCTGTTTTGTGTGTAAAGCACTGCCCTCTAGTTGAAGCAGTTTCCCACCGTAGTGCACAGGCGTGTCTTTGGCTTGTGCCAGTGCGAACACTGGCTGAATGTTAGTAATGCCAGAAGTAAGGGAAAGCTGTCCTTTTACTATGGCAAGACGGTTTGCACTATCGCTCCCCTTGGAATAACTCAGCAACACGGTTCTGTCTTCAGGGAATTGCGAGGGTATAAGAAGATCGAGTACGCCTCCTTGCCCTTTGGTGTACAAGTCATCGAGCATTAAAGAAAACCGCGCACTTTCCCCCTTATTGTCAATAATTACCAGCTCACCATCTCGCGTTACTATCAATATATGGGTGCTTGCCTGAGCCTTATCGATAACCGTCGTTAAGGCCTTGGGAAACGCCAGTGAGGTAGCGATATCTTCTGTCATGACATGCTGGTCGAAATTTTCATAGGCCGTTAGATTTGAGCTACCTGCTTCACGTTGCTCAGTATTAGATGCGTGCTTTTGAGTGAGTTCAGAGGCAGTAGTTACGGCAAAAGCAGGAGCCAAAGCAGCTCCCAATAAAGAAAAAGCCAGTAAACTGATCATCGTACGCCATGACTTCATTGTGATTGTCCTCTTTTACTTAACATACTATGGTATACCCTATTGCCACGCTCAAACCATTTGAGGCCTGTTGAGTTTTGTTCTAATGCACTGTGCGACAAATCTTGGACTACAAAAATGAACAACCTAATACGACGCACTATTTTCCATTTTTTACCATCATGGGCCGTCGGCTTTCTACTAGCAAGTACGTTTCATTCGTGTGCCGTTTTAATCGGACTCATTCGAATTGATGTTGATATGAATCCAAGCGATTGGTTTTTCATGATATGGCAAGATGCACTAGGCCTTTTGCCTACTTACGGCGTGATTATTGCTGTTACCTTATTGTTGGCGTTCTTGGCGACACATTTCATCGTCAGACGTCTTAATCAAAATGCTAGTGGCTCTTCCAACCGTACCCGATTTATTCTTTTCACAATAGCGGGAGGCCTGTCGTTCTTATTAATGCTCATTGCCATGCAGCCCATATTGAATGTGACCCTAATTGCAGGCGCTCGCACTACCTTAGGACTTACCGCACAATGCATGGCAGGCATCTGTGCTGGTGGGCTATATAGTTACTTAAGTAATAGTTCTACAAACAATTGATAACTAAAAATTATAATACTAAATAACCCAACCCTGATGTAAATGAAAAGTTAAGTTTGCTACTGTAAGGCATAAACACCCTACTTACTTTGCCCTACTAGGAACAAGCAACATGATAACTTATCCTGATAACGTGACCTGCTTAGCCGATTATATTGAAAGCGTTTTGCAAAAATTTGCCGACAGGCCAGCGTATACGGCGCTTGGACAAACACTTACATTTGCCGAGATAGACCGTAAGTCATCAGCGTTAGCCCGCTACTTTGTTCACGAAGCTAAATTGTCTCCTGGTACCAAAGTCGCCATACAACTTCCTAATTTAATTCAAAACCCTATTGTTGTTTATGCTGCCTTACGTGCAGGCCTTGTTGTAGTAAATACAAACCCGCTTTATACCGAACGCGAGATGAAGCACCAGTTCACTGATAGTGGCGCGAAAGCTCTGGTTATTCTGGGTGATTTGCTCCCCAAATTCACTAGCATAAAAGATGATACTAGTATCGAAACCGTTATCACCACATCGGCAACAGAGCTTTTAGACCCTAACACTGCACCAAATCTCGATGGTACGGTTTCATTCACACAAGCAGTGGAGCTAGGCAATACACTGCCTGCATTTGAACGTCCTTCTATTGCTCTAGATGAACTCGCCATGTTGCAATACACCGGTGGTACTACAGGGGTATCGAAGGGCGCAGCCTTAAGTAATAAAAACGTTTTAGCTAACTGCATCCAAATGCTCGACCGTATTGGTGAGGGCTTCAAAGATGGTGAAGAAGTATTGGTATGCCCATTACCGCTTTATCATATTTATGCATTTACGGTTGGAATGATGGCGCTCTTTGCCAAAGGTACTCAGATAATTCTTATACCCAATCCGCGGGATATCGACGGTTTCATTCAAACACTCAAGCCCCATAGAATTTCAGCGTTCATGGGGATCAACACCTTGTTTGTTGGTCTTGGGAGACACCCTGAATTTGCAAAGTTAGACTTTTCTAAATTACACCTCACAATGTCTGGCGGCACCGCACTTACTCAAGCCGCAGTATCCATTTGGCGAGACGTAACCGGGAACACCATCACCGAGGGCTACGGGCTATCAGAAACTGCGCCAGTTGTATCTTTTAACATTCCTGGTAAAGAAGAGATTGGCACGGTGGGGCACGAACTAGAAGGCACTGAAGTTGCGTTACTGGATAGCCATGATAAGCCGGTAGCCGATGGTGAGTCGGGGCAAATTGCAGTTCGCGGACCTCAGGTTATGCTGGGTTATTGGAACCGAGGCGACGAAACTGCCAAAGTCATGACCCAAGATGGCTTCTTTAAAACCGGGGACATTGGCATTCGCACCGAATCTGGGGCAATTAAAATTGTAGATCGTTTAAAAGATATGATTATTGTCTCTGGCTTTAATGTCTATCCGAACGAGATTGAAGATGTACTTACAACTCACCCTAGCGTGATGGAAGCCGCAGTTGTGGGTAAACCCGATGAAAAGACCGGTGAGCGAGTGTGTGCATTTATTACTGTTTCAAGCGATGTATCGACACAAGACGTCATTGATTTTTGTAAACAGCACCTCACAAATTACAAGATCCCTAAGTCGATCACGATACTTGACGAGCTACCAAAATCTACCGTCGGAAAAATTCTACGTAGAGAGCTTCGTTCGGCCTAATGACTCCCCCACTTGCGCCGCACATTCAGCGCGGTGCTTAATGCCTAGTTTTACGCGTTTTCCATTGAAAAATCAGGTTATTGCTACCAAAGGATAATCTGATTTCATTGGAAATAAGCGCGGTACAGACTATAACTTATCTATATCCCATTCACTTTTGTTGCACATATGCAATTTATGACATTGTCTGTCAAAACTAACCGTCGTTCTGTCCTGCAATTCAACATTGTTGTAGGAGAGTTCACATGAGCGCGCAGCTTTTACAGCGGCAGGCCATGGATAAACACGGCATTGTTGCGACAATGGACGTAAACGGTAAAATTCTAAGCGCTAATGACAAGTGCAGCCAACTATCTGATTTTTCAATTGACGAGATAATTGGGGAAAATATCTCCGCATTCGATATTACCAATATGTCCGAGCAGGAAAAATCAGATATTTTTGTTTCGCTATCTCAAGGCCAAACCTGGCAAGGCGAAGTACATAGTCTGACTAAGTTGGGCGAACCTTGGTACGTATTTGCCACTCTGGTTCCCGTCATTAAGTCACCGCCGCGGGTAGACCACCTAATTGCTATTGCCACCGATATATCAGAACAAAAGCGATTAGAGACGAGACTTTCCGAAGGGCGCGCGTTCTATCGAAGTATCACTGATAGCATCGGCGAGGGTGTGTATGCCGTAAACGGTGAAGGTACAACACAGTTTCTCAATCCCGCTGCCTCGCGATTATTAGGGTGGTCGCTTGACGAATTACAAGGCCGACGTTTCCACGACACGGTCCATTATCAAAAAGGGGATGGAACTCTCCTTCCTAGAGAGCAATGTCCAGTTAACCTCACTATCCGAAGCGGTCAGTCTTACACGTCTTATGAAGACTTCTTCACCGATAAACGGGGCCGCCTTTTTCCCATATCTATTGTTGCGGTTCCTCTGCTTGATAAAGAAGGAAAGCCCGATGGACACGTGGGCGTATTCAACGACATAAGCGGTCAAAAAGCTATAGAACAAAAACTCCAAAAGGCTTATGACGAAGCCCAAAGTGCTAACAAGGCAAAAAGCGACTTCCTTGCCACAATGAGCCATGAAATAAGAACACCGATGAACGCCATTATCGGCCTCACTCACCTTGCCCTAGAATCCACCGACAATGAGCAACGTCAGCAATATTTAGAAAAAGTGCAGCGCAGCTCTACAGCATTGTTAGACCTGATGAATAGCATTCTCGATTTTTCTAAAGTGGAAGCAGACAAAATAGAGATAGTTGATGAGCCCTTCACCTTAACAAAAACCATCGATAAACTCGCTCAAGTCTTTCAAGTAAAGGCGCAACAAAAGCAGCTTCAGTTGCTTTTTGATATTCGGTGCCATACTAATTTGCAATGTCGTGGCGACAGCGAAAAGATATACCAAGTACTGCTCAACCTTTTAAGTAATGCTATAAAATTTACCGCCAGCGGCCACGTAATACTGACGGTTGAAAAGCGCGAAAACCAATTAGCATTCAGTGTTTCCGATACCGGTATGGGTATCAGTGAGCAAGTAAAATCAAAACTTTTCAAAGCCTTTGTTCAGGCTGATGCATCCATTTCCAGAGAGTATGGGGGAACCGGCCTTGGCCTTGCGATATGTAAGCGTCTGGTTGAACTGATGGGTGGTGACTTAACCTTGGAAAGCGAGGTAGACAAGGGAAGCTGTTTTTCCTTTGCATTGCCTGTCTGTTCTGATGAAGGCCCTGGTACAGGCCCTCAACTTCCCGTATCGGTTCCCGACAATGTACTGTGCATTCAAACACACGAAAGCGTGAGCCAAGGATGCGAAATACTTGCGGCAACATTGAACAGACATAACATTCACTGCCAAATAATCGACCAGGTTGAAGGGCTATTGCCGAGTAAAGCCTCTCAAACTATCGCATTTCTACCAGATGATGAGCAAAGCTGGAATAGCTTCATTAAACACATGCAGTTTGGTGAATATCAGTCGCTAAACCTTACTACATTAATCAGTCCCCTCAACAAGCAAGACGTACAAAAGCGAATGGGAAGTGCCCTTGTTCAAAATATAAATATCATTGAGCTTCCGTTTACCGACACAGAACTTATTTCAACACTATCTCCAGCTCAACTATCACTCAGTAAGCGGACACTAGAAGGCCTTGAAAGTCGAAAATGGCGAACCAGGCGCCTTTTAAACAAACATGTGCTTGTGGTAGATGACGACGCAATTAGTGTAGAGATTAGCCAGCAAATACTTTCTGATCTAGGTATTAATGTTGCTGTTGCTTCATCGGGTGAGCAGGCACTTGCGTTATGCGAAATGAGCAAATTTGACGCTATACTCTTGGATTGCTACTTACCCGGCGTATCGGGCTATGAAGTTGCAGAACAACTTACCCAGAAAAAAGACTGGTATACGCCAATTATTGCGCTTAGTGCCGATGAGTCTCAGGAGGCTTCTGAAAGCGCGCTTACCGCCGGTATGTGTCAGCACTTGGTTAAGCCCGCTACCGCGGATGAAATCGTTCATACCATCGATATTCACATACATTCAGGCTACATTGAAATAAACCCTCCGGACGAAATGAGCCAGTTTATCTCGTCGCTGCTAACGTTTTATAAAACCTACAGCCAGCGTGGTGTTATGTCTGACTTGCTCGATATTTTTCATACACAGACGAACACGTCGAAACTGTTAACCTCTCTGCTTGAAGATGCTCAGCTTATTGGCGCCACAACGCTTGAGCAAAGCCTGCTTCCTCTTATAGAAGCACAAGAGAGAAATGAAGCTGTTAATGCAAGACACGTAACAAACTTATCGTTTCAGCTAGATGCAACGCTACGCCTAATTGCTCACACTATCGATAAAAACGACACCGACAACATGCATCAAAGCGGTACGAACTTCGATAAATCCTCCATGCTATCGACCCTACGCAACGTTGAGCAGGCGCTTCAATCTTATGACGCGAAAGCGGTTGAATACATCAACGTATTGGCAGCCAATTACAGCGAGTCGGTCTATGCACATAAGATTAACCGATTGAAACAGCTTGCTACCATTTACGATTTCGAAAGTGCTCAAGCGGTTATTACGCAACTGATAGGCGATATTACCGATGAATAATCAACGTAATGAAGCACATAGGTTTAGCATATTAGTGGTTGATGATGAGCCCGCAAATATCGATATTCTATTAGGCATTTTAGGCCCTTACTATGATGTAAAGGTTGCGCCTTCGGGAACAATAGCACTTAAGATTACCCAGCAGTTTACTCCCGACCTTATATTGTTAGATATAATGATGCCCGGTATGGACGGGTTTGAGGTATGTAAAAAACTCAAAGCTAACGAGGCGCTTAGCCATATACCTGTTATTTTCGTTACAGCCTTAACTCAAGGAGAGGACGAAGAAAAAGGTTTCAAACTTGGTGCAGTAGACTACATAACCAAACCCGTATCACCGAGTATCACCCTCGCTCGCGTTAAAACTCACATTAGTTTAGCCCATCAAATGCGGATGGCCGAAAACCTTGTAGCGGCGCGTACTAAGGAACTAAGTAAAAGCCAACAAAGCGCAATCAGCATGCTAGCTGCCGCTGGTCATTACAATGATACCGATACCGGTCATCATATTTGGCGGATGGCAGCTTACAGCCAATGTCTTGCTCTGGCTCACGGTTGGCCTTTCGAAAAAGCGTGCCTGCTCGCGCAAGCTGCTCCAATGCATGACACAGGCAAAATAGGTATTGCAGACGCAATATTAAAAGCACCTCGGCGATTGTCATTGAGCGAAATGGAGGTTATGCGCTCTCATGCTGAAATAGGGCACAGAATACTGTCTCAATGTGATACCCCGCTCTTTAACCTCGCAGCCGAGATTGCTTTATGTCATCACGAAAAGTGGGATGGCACAGGCTATCCAAGAGGATTAAGGGAAGAGGCGATACCTGAAAGTGCACGTATCGTAGCTATCGCCGATGTTTTCGACGCCCTTACAATGAAAAGGCCTTATAAAAAAGCGTGGGCTGACGATGATGCTTTTGATCATCTTAAACGAGGTTCAGGCCAGCACTTTGATCCCGTATTGGTCGACTGCTTTCTTTCAATAAAGGAAGAGGTTTTAGAAACCAAACGCTATTGGAACCAGTTAGAGGCAGAAGGAAAGATGGCCTCGGTGTCTGACTTATTGCCTCAAGTACTTTTCCCTAGCGCATAAAAAAGGGTCGAATATTATTCGACCCTTTTAAATGATGTATTAACGAAAGTACGATTCTTAACTTGTACCTAACTCAGCTGCAATGGCGTCTGCCTGACGCTTTTCGCCCTGCACAAACTGCTTCCATTGCTGTGCCATGGCACGACTTTTCTGATGCTTTTCTGCTTCAGCTAGCTGATTAAGCGCAAGGGCATATTGCTTCTTGTTGTAAAGTGCCATGCCTTTAATCAGGTAAACCAAACCAGGGTTTCTCAAATCGCCCTTTTCAACGGCTCGGTCTGCCGCAGCAATTGCATCGTCGAAACGCTCTTCGTTAAGAAGAATTTGCGCTAACTGTGCATCTAACTCACCGTCTTCAGACAGTTCAGCCGCTTGCATCATAACGGGAATGGCTTTGTCTTGCTCTTTAGCAAGTGACCAGCTTTGGCCTAAGAACTTAAGGTTGCGCAAGTTTTTCTCTAGCACGCCGTCGTTCATCGCCTGCTCCATCAACTTAGCACCTTTGTAAGGTACGCGATGATAGTAATAAAGCTGCGCCATGTTAAACACATCAGCGGATGTATTAACGAACCCGCGCTGATAAGCGGTTTCCATAATAGCCAACTGCTTGCGCTCTTCGCCTAGCTCACCGTACATACCCGCTAGCTGGATCCAATACTTAGGCTCGTCAAATAGCTTCACCATTTTAACCAGAACGTCTTTAACCTTTTGAGGCTGCTTGAGTTCATAGAAAATAGCACGCTGAAGAATTAACCACCCTTCATCGGGGATCATGCCTTCTGCTTCGTGGTCGGCAACGGCTTCAGAAATCCACGTTGCGGCTTGCTCGTACTGCTTATTCTGATAGTACGCTTGGGCCTTGATGACTTTGTTTTTCACCGGCACAGGGCCCGCATTAAGACTTTCCCAACGCTCTAAGTAAGTGATGGTATCGTCGTAATTACCCTGCATAAGGTTAAGCTGCGCCAAACTGAAAAGTGTAGTCATTTCGAACTTTTCAGGAATAGGCTGTTGCTCTACTACCTTGGCAAACGACTCCAACGCTTTTGCATAGTCTTCGTTGTTGTAATAAATGAAGCCGAAAAAGTTGTACATCATCGCTTTTTCGTAGGCGTTCATAGAATGAGACTTATCTTCCACTTCTTTCAAAATGGAAATAGCTTCTTCTACATTGCCCGCTTCATCAGCTGCCGTTTGTGCACGGGCTAGCTGCTCGTAGACTTTACCGCGAAGCGTAGGCACGCGACGGGTTTGCTTATCGCTAGCTTTTATCTCTTGTCCATCTTGCTGCTCAGCCTCTTGCGCTGTAGCGTTAGAAGCAATGAACATAGTAGGTACAGATACTGTGGCCGATGCAAATGCAAACGCCAGTGCACTAAGCAATGTATTCGTCTGTTTTCTCATCATGTTCTGTTACCCGTCAATTTGGAACGTAATACGGTTTTGTACACCAGACACTTCCGTTGCTTCGCCATTTACCACTCGAGGCTTATATTTGAACTTCATTGCTGCATCAATAGCCGCTTGTTCAAAAATACCTGAAGGGTTAGCTTCAACAACAATTGGGTCGCGTACTGCGCCTTGTTTAGTTACTGTAAATTCAACAATAACGAAACCTTCAATACCCCGTTGAAGTGCACGTCGTGGATACACTGGCGCAACCTTAACAATAGGAAGATATTCACCGTCACCGGATTCGAGGGCCAGCCCGCCTTCTAGCGAGATGTCGTCTCCGACTTCAGCACCAAAGTCCATCGACGTACCTTCTGCATCTGGAGAAGGTGAGTCCATTTGAGGCTGCTCCATTTGCGGTGGCGGCTCTTCAGGCTTAGGTGGCTTCTTCGGCTTACGATCTTTTTTCTCAACCTGTTCATCCTGCTTAACCCTTACGAAGTCAAGCACGCTTCCCTTAGGCGGCTCAGTTAGTGCGCTGCCACCCATCTTGATAAGCGATTGCATCAAGAAGAACAGGCCTAACGTGATCGCAAGGGAAATAACAAATGCGATTAAATATCGTGGCATGATTTATTGCTCTTGGGCTGCAATCGAAACATCGTAAACGCCAGCGGCTCGCGACGCGTCCATAACCTTAATCAGTGTTTCTGTTGTGGCTTTTTTGTCAGCCTGAATTACAACAGAACCCTGTGGGTTTTCTGCGCGAAGACGCTCAATGTTCGCTTGTACTGCGCGAACGTCGATACGGCGCTTGTTAATCCAAATTTCGCCTTTATCTGAAATAGCGATAAGGATATTAGCACGGTCCTTTTTCACAGCAGTTGCTGCTTCTGGACGGTTAACATCGATACCCGCTTCTTTCACAAATGACGCAGTCACAATGAAGAAGATCAACATGATAAATACAACGTCCAGCATGGGCGTCATGTCGATGGCTGCTTCTTCTTCATCGACTAAGTTTTGAAAGTGCTGCTTCATAATAAATACCTTACCTTAACGCTTAGCTAGCATTAACGTTGAATAATCAATGCATCCTCAAGATGCGTGCGTTCTGATTTCACCATACGAGTTAACCAAGTAGCGGCGAATACGCCTGAAAGTGCGCCAACCATGCCCGCCATTGTGGGGATAGTGGCTTTCGATACACCTGACGCCATTGAACGAGCATTACCTGAGCCCGCAATCGCCATTACATCGAACACTTCAATCATACCGGTAACCGTTCCCATCAAGCCTAGCAGCGGACAAAGCGCAACCAGTGACTGGATAATTGGGATGCTGCCGTTTAGGCGCATGGTTAACTGTGAAATTGTTTTCTGACGAACCTGCTCTGCGAACCAAGAAGAGCGATCGGCACGTGCTGTCCACATTGCTATCGCTTCTTTCTTGGCTTGCTTGTGCCAAACCATCAGATACATCGCACGCTCGAGGATCAAAAGCCACATAACGAATATCAGCAGACCGATGACCAGGAGAACCTGGCCACCTGTTTCTGTGAAATCGCGAATTGCTTCTAGAAACTCGATCATGATTAGCCTCGCTCAGCGCGCTCTGCAATTACGCCAGATGCCTGTTCTTGTAGGATATACACAATGTTCTTAGAACGTGTGTTAAGCATTGCATAAAGCAGTGTCATTGGAATCGCTACAACTAGACCTAGTACTGTTGTTACAAGTGCTGTTGAAATACCACCTGCCATCAGTTTCGGGTCACCCGTACCAAACAAGGTGATAGCCTGGAAGGTGTTGATCATACCGGTTACCGTACCTAGCAGACCCATAAGCGGTGCTACAACAGAGATAATCTTAATGATAGTTAGGTTACGACCTAACTTAGGCACTTCGCCCAAAATCGCTTCTGTAAGGTGAAGTTCAAGTGCTTCAACGTCGGCGTCTGGGTGCTCGTCACGTACTTTAAGTACACGGCCAAGCGGGTTGTTTGTGTTTACTTCTTTGCTCTTAAGCTGTTTGTTCACTTTCATGCGAATAAGCGTCAGCGTTACAAGACGCTCAAGGGCAAGTAGAAGACCGAATGCACCAACGATAAGAATGATGTAACCTACAACACCGCCCTGCTCTACACGCTCTTGAAGGTTAGGCGCTTGAACAAGAAGACCTAGGATTGAACCACCGGTTGGGTCGATACCGAACTGCACTAATTCACCGCTTGATGCTTGTAGTTCAGCAGCAGAATCCATGTAACGGTCAGCAGGCTGACGTACAAGTTCAGATACTGTACCTGTTACACCGTTGTACTCTAGGTATTTACCATCAGCAACAAGTGCAAAAGGACCTACGCGAACAACAGACTTATTCACTTTTTCACCGCCTGCTTCAACAACGTCTGTCTTGAACGTAGTGACTTTGCCGGCTTCAGTCATTTCACGCTGCATTTCAAACCAAACGCGCTCAATTTCTTCAATTGATGCAAGTTTTGAGCTTGAACCCATGTCTTGTGCCATCTTATCAAGGAAGTCAGCACGGCCAGGGATTTGTGCAGAAACCACTGAGTTATAGAATTTGTTTTTGGTGTCGCCAGCGATTTGCTGAAGCACACCGAATAGCTCTTTAAGTGAACCAAGACGTGTGTCTAGTGCACCGTTTAAGTCAGCCAGTTTGAATTCGTTTTCTTCGAACTGAGTTTCAAGCTGCTCTGATTGTGCAAGCATTTGGTCGCGCTTTTCACGAGTTTCGCGAAGAATGCGATCTTGCTCTGCACGTTGCGCTTGGAAATCACGCTCGCGCTGTTTGTTTTGCTGAGACTGTGCGAACTGACCTTCTTCTAGTTGCTTAAGAAGTGCGTCTAAGTCCATGGCACGGTCGCTTTGTGCGAAAGCACCAACGCTGATGCTAAGGGCTGCTAGACCAACAGCGATACGTTTTACTGTGTTAAACATTCTCATCAACCTCTTAGTCTGTAATTGCCACTGGCAGCATTAGCAAGTCTGGTGCAAGTTGCTTCTTCGCCATGCGCAGACCTTTTGTAATTTGTGTACGGTAGCTGCTATCAAGCTCTTCCCACTGACGAGTTTGCTTGTTCCAAACACCCTGCATGCTTGCGTCACGTGTTTGATAAATTAGCGCTGTGCGACCAAGGCGTAGGAATTCAACGTCACGCTCTTGACCGTTAATTGAATGAATACCGCTGTATGCTTCCATAGTGCGGCCGTAGTCCATCTCTACTTGATACGCTTCCATTACGCGGCGGAATTTCTCAGACGCAGCAACGTCGGCACGGTCCATCATAGCGCGAAGGTCAGCAACGCGATTCGCGCGCTCTTCTGGAAGGAATGGTACGTCTAGCGCAACAAATTGCTCTAGGCCGTCAATCATGCGCATCATTAGTGGCGTGATTTGACGCTCAACAACAGACACTTCATCGATAGCAGCATTTAGGTCTGCCATTTCTTGTTCTTGGTTATTGATTTGCTTACGAAGCTGAGTGTTATAAACCTCAAGGCCTTCGATTTCTTTCATCAATGTTTTGAACTGTTGAAGTTTGCTGTCGATTTGATCGGTAATACCGTTGATCTTTTCTTGCGATTTCGCCGCTGACTCGTTTATTTTCGCTGCCTCATCGACAACGGGTTTTAAGACTTCATCGTCTTGTGCAAGCACGGGTGTCGCTGCTAGCGCACCTGCCACAAGCAAGGCATTGATAAGCTTCATACATTCAAACCTTTAAAGTTAAAAGAAATCGGTTGTATCCGACTATAAATTTCTGCGCGTAGGATAGGAGTTTTCTGTGACAGTTTTATTACGAAACTGTCATAAATAGACCAAAAGTGTCATCTATTGCACATATCGAGTAGGGTGAGGCTTGCGCCTCATCCCTCTCACAGAACCGTACGTACGGGCCTCGTATACGGCTCCTGCATACTTCATATCACTTGCTAAGTGACACAATGCTAATTTGCAATCTAGTATCGTGCGCCCTATGGACATCGTTCATTTTCTAACATTGTGGTAACTTTCATTGCAGGGTTTGGCGTTCTAGCACTGAGGCAATCTACCAAATTTGACTACAATTACTTCCCATATACGGCCTGTCTCGCCAGACATCACTATTCCTAGCGCACCGATTCGACTTGTCCCGCTGATCAGGCGGCTTGTGTATCAATGATAAAAAAACTCACAACTCATCAGAGTCTTAAAGTCTGCTTCCCCCCTTCGCAATCCATTTAAGCTTTTGGCTAAAATGGATCCTATCAAACACAATGCTGATAGTCGGCTTGGTTTTACCCTCCACACCATTACTGGCTTTCATCGGCCTAGCCTTACTCACTACTACGGGTTCATCTGCCACCTCACACTCGCAACATTCTTGGATCACTCCTTGAACGATACGTCCAACCATTTGATTGGATCCAATGCCAGGCTTCCCCAGTTACTGCACTGGCTCCCTGTTAGAAATCCCACCCTCAAACACAAAACAGGACTGACTGAGTATCGGGCTTCACGCTATTTTGCACGCTTACCCTCCTGTCTTGCCGAATCAGGTTCACTTTCGTTGTGTACCTCTAACTTCCTATGGCTTCCTTCAGACCCTATCGTTGGCCAACAGCGCCCTTGCCATTCGGATTATCTTCCCCTCAGTCAGGGTGATTCAGGTTTCTTTCAACCTGACGGGTTTGCCAGCTTCGCTGGGCAAACAAAAAAGGCC
>NZ_JAKRFB010000065.1:0-17005 GCF_022348315.1 Alteromonas sp. MmMcT2-5
ATTACGCTAAATAACTGTGTATATGAGCCGTATACGAGGCCCGTATGTACGGTTCTGTGAGAGGGATGAGGCGGTGACGCCTCACCCTACTCGATGTTTTTTCAATTTTAGTATTTAAACGGCTGATGTAGCAGAGTGCAACTTCTACAATTGAATTTTCGACGTCCGCTCAAGACCTTGAGTTCAATTGGTGAGTGCAACGCTATCCTTATTAAAGGAGGAATGTTGCCATGAAACAAAGAAAACGTATCTATTACTCACCAGAACAGAAAGCACTTATTTGGGACAGATATAAGCGAGGTGATTCGCTGCATGATATCGCTAGAATGTTTGATCGCTTTCACTCTTCTATTATGCCAACTATTTATCAAACTGGTGGGTATCGGCCACCAGAACGAAAAAGACATCCACAGTCTCTCTCGCTTGATGAAAGAGAAGAAATATCAAGATGCTTAGTCGGTAAACAATCCATTCGAGAAATTGCCAGACGTTTGTCCAGAGCACCATCTACAATTAGCCGTGAAGTAAAAAGAAATGGTGGGTTAAAGCACTACCGAGCCGTAAAAGCTGAACAACGAGCATGGGATGAAGCATTGAGACCCAAGCCATGTAAGTTAATTGGATCCCCAGAGTTATGTAAACTGATAGCCGTTAAGCTTAAAAGGGCATGGTCGCCACAACAAATTGCGGGTTGGTTAAAGCGACAATACCCCGATAATCAGGAAATGTACGTGTCTCACGAAACCATCTATAAAACACTCTTCATTCAGACGCGAGGCGCTCTAAAGAAAGAGCTGCAAAAGTGTTTGCGGTCAAAAAGAGTGGTTCGCAAGTCGCGTCAATCTTCACTGAAAAGGTTAGGTCTAGGAAAAATTCCTGACGCCGTTTCTATAAGTGAGCGACCTGCATCAGTTGAAGATAGAGCGATACCTGGTCACTGGGAAGGCGACCTTATATGTGGCTCTAACAACAGTTACATAGCAACACTAGTAGAGAGGCACTCTCGATTCGTAATGCTGGTAAAAGTGGATGATAGTAAAACGTCGACCGTGATTGCTGCTCTTATCAAACACGCTCAAAAACTACCTAAGGAACTATATAAATCTCTAACTTGGGACAGAGGGAGAGAAATAAAAGATCACAAACAATTCACTCTAGCCACTGATATAAAAGTCTATCTTTGTGATCCTTACTCACCGTGGCAACGTGGTTCCAATGAAAACACCAATCGATTATTACGGCAGTATTTTCCAAAAAGTACCGACTTATCAGTCCACAGCCAACAAAAACTTAGCAGTGTAGCGAGACAACTTAACGAAAGACCAAGAAAAACGTTAGACTATGAAACACCAGCACAGAAATTTAACCGATGTGTTGCGCCCATTGATTGAACTCAAGGTACTTAGCAGCCGTCTGACTTCGAATATATTAACGGCGGCAACTAACACAAAAAAGGATTTGGCCCATGTATCAGTTCTCACACTATCAACTATTCTTTTCTAACACCCCGAATACCACCATCCATAACAAGCACTTTAGCCAGCCCGCTTTCGTTGTCACCCTCAAAACCAATACTACTCCCATTCTTAGCAAAAAATCGTCCGCCACCCTCATGAAAATACTCTTCATTTTCAACATAAGGTAAGGCGTTAAGCACAAAACCATTGACTGTTTTTTCTAGTACCACATCAACGTTAACTGGGTTAGTTACCACGTAGGTTCCAATGTATTTACTCAGTTCCTTTTGGTTTATGGAGACTAATTTCCTAACTTCAGCTTCCGAGTAACCAACGTTTAACGCTTCTTTTAAGCGTATTTCTAGTTCAGTTATTAACTGCCTGCCGTTATTGCCGTTCGTCATAATGGCGTAGCCGTTGCCGGTATCTAGTTCAAGGTATAGCTGCGACATAAACCCAGCATCTGCGCCACCGTGACCAAAGCCCAGAATTTCTCCATCGTCACTCATGTTGATAAAAAAGCCTATTCCTACGTTAGGCGGCTCAGTGCTTGGCGTATTGTTGGTTAACATTTTTTGCGCGGTGGCTTGCGATATCCAGTCGGTTTTCTGCCCTAAATACGCACTGCGCACGCCGCTTGCCAATTTCAACATGTCTGATGGCGTACTCCACATGCCTGCAGCTGCTAATGTGGCGTAGGTATGGGCGCCACCCTTAATTGGCGCACCGTCTCCGTCATACGGCGTCGCCATATTGTTTGATAGGTTTGTTGCAATGGGTTGCTCGAAGCCAGAACGTGTCATGCCTAAAGGTTTAAACAAAAGCCGTTGTGACAGAGTTGGCAGGGGCTCGTTAGCTACGTCTTGCAAGGTAAGCTGAGCAAGCGTAGTGCCGCCACCGGAATAACGCATTTGCGTGCCAGGTTGAATATCAACAACAACGGCATCGGTATTGGCGGGAAATACACCTTCTAGCACCTGCTGCAAAGTAGGTACTGGTTCGCCCGCTGCGTAACCAGGAAAGCCATGTACTGTGGTGCCTGCCGTGTGGCTTAATAATCTGCGTAAAGAAACAGTGTCTTGCCCTGTCCATTCATGTTCAGGCAACTGCCAGCTGGTGAGTAAGGTATTAACATCTGCATCTAAATCTAGTGGGTTATCTTCGCGGTACTTCATCAATACTGCCGCAAATGCGGGTTTAGAAATACTGCCTGCTTGGAACACCGTGTTTTCATCAATAGCCAATTCAGAAGTCAAATCTTTAACGCCGCTTTGCATGGTCCAAGCTATTTGCCCATTTCTCATAAACGCGACAGACACACCAGGTACATCATAATGCGCTTGTCTTTGCTCCAAAGATTGGTAATCAACCTCTTGCCCTTCAATTCGAATGCGTTCAGTAAGGCCTGTTTTTAAAAGGTTGGCTTCTTTTGATTCTGCGGCAGCAGAAGGGGAGGCGGGAAAGGTTTCAGGCTCTGTACAGCCCAATAACGACGCTAAACAAAGCGAAAGTGTAAAAGAGGAGAAGAGCTTGATTGATGTCATTATGTGTATTCCATTACGAGTGAACGTACCAGAGTACGTTCCTACTATTATTCGGTCAATGCTGACGATTTTCTAGTTCAGGCACTTGATAGCTAGTCGCCTGTACCTTCCGCAATCTTCTTTCGCAAATTCGCCAACCGCGTTTTAAAAGCACCATTTTCAACATTTTCTTCATAGCTCATTGCTAGCGCTTTCTCTCGCATTTCAAGTGCCATGGCTAAATCGCCGTTAGATTCATAACCGTCTGCCAGACTGTCGTAAGCGTCAGATTTGTTGGGGAAGCGAGCTATATTGTTCTTAAAAATTGCAATGGCAGAGTCAAAGTCTTGTGCGTTCAACGCAGCGTAACCCGCGTGGTTTACTGCTTTATATTCTGGCTTTGCTTCAAAAGCGTATTTCGCAGAAAGGTCTTTATAGTAACGCTCTACCGCAGGAATACCTTCTTGTATTATCGCACCTGTTGGGCGTAACGAATTTAGCTGCTTTTGAAGCGCCAAGCTCATACCTACAAGTGCAGTCGTATTGTGGCTTTCAGATGTGTCTAGCTCCGTGTCAAAGGTAAACCCTTTTCGTTCACTGCTATTTAGTAGTTCAGAGTAACGTTCGTATGCGCTTAGCATGTTTCCACCTTCGTTACCCATATTGATATAAAGGTATTTGTTAAGGTCGCTATCTGACGCAAGGAACGTTTTTGCCTCTGGAAATATCACTTCTTCGTGCCACCACAAACTTGGGCTAAAGGCGAAGTAAGCTTGAAACAGTTCAGGCCTCTCTTGCAATGCGTACACGGTAAAAAGGGCGCTTAATGAATGCCCTGAGATAATCGCGTACTTATTGGTGCGATAGTTTGCCTTTATATAGGGCTTTAGTTCTTTTTCTAGAAAGTCTAAAAAGTTGTCGGCACCACCAGATATTCCCCACTGGTTGTAGCTTTCATCATAGGTAGGTGTGAAGTCTCGGGTGCGCTCGGTGTTGGTAATACCGATAACAATCATTTCCTGCGCCATTCCAGACTGATTTAGCAGATCAAGCGTGCCTACGGTATGGGCAAAATTACGCTGTCCATCTAGCAAATATAAAACTGGGTAGGTGGTGTCTTTATAGCGGGAATAGTTATTTGGTAAGTGAATAAGTAGTTCTCGCGACTCATTCAAAACCTCTGACTTTATTATTACAACGTTGGCCTCGCCACGCACTTTGGCTGAAGCTTGAAAACTAATACTTAGTAATACACCTATAAAGGTGAAAGCCAGCTGTCTGTACATTTGAAATTCCTTTTTCGTTGTGCGCAGGGCAGATCGAATTAACGTAAGTTTTTATAATTAAACTACTTTAACCTGTCACAGATAGTATGGCTTGTCAAAGTGTGGCTTGCTTAACGCCTCCGGGAGCTCCGTACAAGTCTTAGTTAAAGTGAATTAAACCTTGGTTTGGGATGGGGGAATTAGGGAAACACAGCTTAATCAGGAAAGGTCTTATGATTGAAGACGATATTCATCAATAAACTGTAAATTAAAAATACTCTCCACCAACAAAACACTCACCAACTCAACCTGGCAACGACTAAATTTTCAGATGTGCTTAGTGAAAACGTCCAGTTATTTTTCTCACACAAACGCTGCACAATGCCTAACCCAAGGCCGTTATTTGTTATATGGGGTTCGGCAGGTAATGTTACCTGCTGGTCAACATGCTTATTTGTGTGATTGCTTACAATGAGTTCGTTGTCTTTAATTACTACGCTGACAGGGCCCTGGTTATCTAAGGTGTGTTCGAACGCGTTACGTACAAGGTTTATAACGGCGATAGAAAAAGCTTGTGGATGCCCGAAAATACCGGCCGCAACGCTTGGGCCAAATAAGGCGAGATATCAATCGCCGTGTGACTGTTCCAATACATCGCCAGCGTTCTTGCCTTCTAATACCGCTAACACGGCTTTTTTAACTTCTTGAAATGCATTCCAGTAGCCTTTAGCGGCCATAGCATCTAAATGCCTGAGCCTTCAGCTTGCCAGAGTGAACTAGTTCAATTCGTGAGTCACCCGATAGCCTTCAATGGACAGTAAGTGGTATGCTCACCTCCGATTATCGCTCTTATCTATCATTAACAATATTTCTTAAATTCTCATAAAGACCCAAAATGGTTACTTTAATAGATTAAAAAACGCTTAATGCAACCAAAGTTGCACTCTATATAGAGATTTGACAACGTCGCTTTAAAGTCCTAAATTAAGGATATTAAGTGGAGATGTTTCACATAGTGTAACTAATTTGGGGCTTTATAGTGAAGAGCGTAACAGCTACAGCATTAGCAGAAGAGATCGGCGACAGATTGAAACAAGCTCGACTAAATCGAGACTTAACACAATCAGAAGTGGCGGAGCTTGCTGGCATTGCTCGCAAAACGGTTTTAAACGCAGAAAAGGGAAAGGTTCAGCTCAACATTATGATTGCTATATTAATGGCATTAGACCTCACGGAGCAGATTGATCTATTTCTCCCTAAACAAGAAATTTCTCCCTTACAGCTGGCCAAACTGCAAGGAAAGAAAAGGCAGAGAGCCTCTGGTCAGCGCAGTAACAAAAATGAGGAAACATCAGAATGGTAATGGAAGTTATTACAATAACATACCAAGACGATGTCGTTGGTGCTGTGAGTTTTGACACTGAAAAGGGATTAGGGTCGTTTGAATATGCTCCAGGCTTCATAAAAAAAGGCATCGAACTGTCCCCGATCAAAATGCCATTATCGAATCGCATTTATAGCTTTCCCGAACTGGATTTCAACACCTTTAAAGGCCTACCGGGTTTAATAGCTGACTCCTTACCTGATGATTTTGGTAACGCAGTTCTTAACGCATGGGTTGCAGGTCAAGGTCGATCACCTAGTGACATTACCCCACTGCAACGCCTTCAATATACGGGAAAGCGAGGCATGGGCGCGCTTGAGTATGCGCCAGCTACAAAGTTACGAAGTTTAAATGCTTCACAGCAAGTAGAAATCCAATCCCTCGTTTCAATTGCACAAGAAATCTTAGATTTACGAGGTAACTTTGAAGTAGAACTCAAACAAAGTGGCCAAGACGATAGGGAGGCAATGATGTCTTTATTATCTGTTGGCATGAGTGCGGGAGGAGCACGACCGAAAGCCGTATTAGCATTTAATGGAGATTTTACTCAAGTTCGCTCCGGCCAAGCCAAAGTGCCAAGTGGTTTTACTCATTATTTGATGAAATTTGACGGCGTTAGTGAACACAACAAAAATCAAGAAACCTTCGGTGACCCATTAGGCTATGGTGCAATGGAATTTGTTTATCATTTAATGGCTAAGAAATGCGGTGTCGATATGATGCCATGCCGCTTACTTCATGAGGGCAATCGGCGCCACTTTATTACACAACGGTTTGATCGAAATAAAAATACCAAGGTACACGTACAAACGCTAAACGGGCTTGCTCACGTTGATTATAAAAAGCCGGGGGCATTTTCATACGAAGAATTATTTGGTATTGCCAGACAGTTGAAGCTTTCTGCTGTTGAAGCTGAGCAGCTATTTAAGCGCATGACGTTCAATATTATTGCTCGAAATCACGACGACCACTCAAAGAACTTTGCCTTTATATTAAAAAAAGACAAATGGTCTCTCGCACCAGCTTATGATTTGGCATATAGCTATAAACCAGGCAGTAAATGGGTAAACAGCCATTGGATGAGCTTGAATGGTAAAAGAGATAAATTTACTCGAAGTGATTTCTATAGTTTAGAAAAACTTAGCCCAATTTTTAGCAAGAAAAAGATCGACGATATTATTGATGCCACGATTGAGCACATATCAACTTGGCGTCAGCTTGCTGAGGAATGGGATGTACCAAAAACACTGATAGACGAGATACAGGAAAACTTGCGGCTCGATATTTAGTATGCTCAGAGTTCGATACTCATTTTCGCTATTCCTTAACACTCCGAATACTACCATCCATAGCAATCGCTTTAACCAGCCCATTTTCATCGACCATTTCAAAAAGAACACTACTCCCGTTCTTAGCAAAAAATCGTCCGCCATCCTCATGAAAATACTCTTCATTCTCAACATACGGTAAGGCGTTAAGCACAAAAGCATTGGCTGTTTTTTCTAGCTCACCAACCTAACCGAGCAATGACTAGATTTTCAGATGTGCTTAGTGAAAACGTCCAGTTATTTTTCTCACACAAACGCTGCACAATGCCTAAACCAAGGCCGTTATTTGTTGTATGGGATTCGACAGGGAATGTTACCTGCTGTTCAACATGCTTATTTGTGTGATTGCTTACAATGAGTTCGTTGTCTTTAATTACTACAATGACTGGGCCGTGGTTATCTAAGGTGTGTTCGAACGCATTACGTACAAGGTTTGTAACGGCGATAGAAAAAGCCTGTGGATGCCCGAAAACGCTGGGGTTTGCCGCTTCGTCTAGTTCAATATCAACTGACTTTCCTCGCAAAAGGTAGCGCTGTTGGTCAATGGCTTTATACACTAGGGGCGCAACGCTAAACTGTTCGTTATACAAGCCGTCGTCGGTCTCGCGGGCTAAACACAAAAACATTTCAATCATGTTTTTCATGTCTAGCGTGGCACGCCGCATTCTATCTAGCGCCTTTTTGTCACCATTATCCAAATCACTTTGTTCAAGTATTTCGAGCGCACCCGAAATTACCGTCACTGGGGTGCGTAATTCGTGGCTGGCTGCATTGGTGAAATTGCGTTCGCGTTCAACAAAGTCGCTAACTCTTTCAAGGGTCTTTTCAATTGTCATCGCTAACAGACCTACTTCGTCATCTACGAATCGGCTCGACCTAATGCGTTTATGATCGTCGGCAGTTAAATGTTTGGGGTCAATTTTTGCAACAACGTTAGCAAGCTCCACCACTGGCGCCACCGCTTTGCGCATAATAAACAACCCTAAAATAAAACCAAACAGGCCTAATGTGCCTACCACGCCAGTTATAGCAACTAGCAGCCACCAATCTTCTGATGAATTGGCTTCAATGCCGGCAACGTCAAAAACGACATAGGCGTTTTGTGTGGAGCCGGAAGGGTTTATTACTGCAACCTGTAATTCTTCGGCGTCAAACTCATACAACCCTTTTTCTGGATTGGTACGAGCCCACTCTCTAAGGGAAGCTGGTAAGTCATCAATTTGGGTATAGCTTTGCAGGTTTGATGTAAGGGCAGGGTAGTTTTCAGCGGCTACTTCAAGCTGCTGCGACAATACGCGGTCTTCGCTTAGCCTAATTCCACTAAAAAAAGCAAAGCCCCATACTATGCTTAGTACAGCAACACACACGGCAAAGGCTATGGCTACGCGTTTGCGTAAACTGTGCTTATACACCACTACATATCCTTAGCAATTCGATATCCAATGCGATGAACCGTATGAATTAGCGGTTGCTCAAACGACCTATCAACAGCTTGCCGTAGCTTGTACATGTGCGATCGCAGCGCGTCCCCGTCAGGCTGTTCATCTGCCCAAAGTAGTGTTTCAAGTGTATCGCGAGTTACCACAGAAGGAGAGACTTCCATTAATCGCTGTAGCAGCTTCATACAGGTAGGTGTGATATCAATTCGTTGTCCACTGCGGTGAACTTGTAGGGTTGATTTGTTAAGCGTGAGATCTCCCACAGTTAATACGTTCTCTGCTTTGCCATTACTACGTTTAAACAGTGCATGAAGTCGTACGTGAAGCTCCTGTAAGGCGAACGGTTTAACCAAGTAGTCGTCTGCTCCAACTTCGAAGCCTTTAATTTTGTCGTCAAGCGTATCTCTGGCGGTAAGCATAAGTAACGGCGTTTGAAGCTTGGCTTCAGTTCGCAGCTTTTGGCAAAAGTGCAGACCGTCCATCCCAGGAAGCGTAAGGTCTAGCACAATTACGTCGAAAGCATGAGTAACAGCCAGGTGCATCGCGCTTATCCCATCATAGGCAAAATCGAGTATAAAGTTATGCTTTTCAAGATAAGCGGCAATGTTGTCACAGATATCGCGATTATCTTCAACAACTAATACTCTAATGGGCAATGCCCCCGGCGGTTGTAACATGAATTGTTCCTTTATTACCAAGCGTAGTCTAAGCGCAATCCAATTAACGGCTCGGCTTCGCTGCTGTCTATTACTTCAACGCCACGGCGGTAGTCAAACTCACTTTCATCTCCCGATGATGCTGCCGTTACGTTAATGACATCAAGAAAGGCAGTGATATCTACAGGGCCAACAGCGCGGCGATAGTCCACACGTACATTTAACAAACCGGTGCCACTTTTACGGCCCACATTGCGCTGCGTAATCTCTTTCGAATAGCGCAAAGGTTCGCCCGGCCCCAGCACATCAGAATGGATGATAAATAGGTCGTCAGGCGTGCCTGACAGATATTTATAGCGCCCTGCTACTTTCCAGCGGTCGTTTATTTCCCATGTTAGGCCTATTGTGGCTACATGCTCACGACTAAATTCAGCGGCAACGTCGCCACGCCCGTCTTTTCGGTCAATTACAGCGTCGTTATACGAATAGGTGGCGGTGGCATAAAGCCCTTCTTGGATTGTACCGTTTAATACAATATCGAACCCGTGAGACGAACCGTCGCCAATATTGGCAAAGGTACCATTTGCTCTATCAAGGTCTGCCACTAAATCTTCTAGATTTTGATAATACGCTTCCGCCAACACCGACCAATCTTTAGTTATAGTGTGTTTTAAGCCTACACTCGTATGCGTTATTTTCTCATTTTTCAGCTTGTTCGATTCATTGGCTGCCAGCTCTAAATATCGCGGAGACTGATAGAATTGACCAGCTGTTGCAAAATATCGTATTGAGGTAGTAGGCTGCCAATTAACGCTAAACCTAGGTGATACAACAGTTTGGTCGGCAAAGCCATCGCGCTCGGCACGTAATCCTGCGCTGAAATCCCAATCACTGAACTCAAATTTTTGGTCGACATAGCCCGCATAGTTTGTTTCTTTTCGACGTATAGAAGAATTGATGTTTTCAGGCGTTAGCACAATGTAGCGCTGCTCAGGATTGGCTCTAAAATCATCGTCGTCGTATACGTATCTAATCCAATCACCGTCTAGCACAGTGTCGTAATCTAGCTCAATTTGAGTTAACCGCGCGCCCGCACTAAATAATCCCCACTGGTTTATTGTTTCAAAGTCGGTGCGCCATCCAATTTCTGTTTCATTTTCACCAATTGTTATGATGTTCTCGCGCACGGGAAAATCTGATGCAGGTGCGCCTTCTGGAGCTTGATCAGGGAAGGCTTCACCTTCTGAACTCACCTTGTCACTTTTTCGATAATAGATTCTATTAGTCCAAACCGCATTATCACCAATAAGTGATTGTAGTGTTAAACCATACAGGTCGCTGTCTTGTTTGAAATTAAGTAGCGCTACATCTTCAAAATTTGGCGATGCAAAAACATGGCTCACATTTCTTTCGTAGTCTTCATAAGTGTCAATTAGTAGCACTTCAAGCGTATGGTTTTGATTTACCGGTATTACAGACTTTACTATGGCGTCGCGTAATACAGGGTTACCAATGTCCAGCTCGTCAATGGTTTCAAAGAGTTCACCAAAGTCCAAGCGTCTTGCAGAAACAAGCAATGTTGAGTCTTCAGTAATGCCGGTAGGGCCATCGTAACCTACCTCAAAGCCGGCAAGGTCATAGCGAAAACTAGCGGAAGGGCTTGGGTTGCCATCTGCCACATCTAACTTAAGTAGCGATGCTGCACGGCCGCCATACGCAGGGCCCCAGCCACCCGGAGAAAATTCAGCACCGCTAATAACATTGGGCGCAAAAATGGAGAATCTACCGCCGCCGCCAACATCTTCTTCTTCACCTAGGGTTGCGTCGAAGTGAATGGCTTTATCAAACGGGAAGTCGTCTACGAATATCAGGTTGTCTCTTGGGCCTCTTCCGCGCACGCTGAAGCTAGCAAACTCGCTTGCAGACGCGAGTCCAGGCAAACCGTCTAGCGACAAGAGTGGGTCGGCTCCGCCTCCAACTGCGCTGCGCAGTGATTCTCTATCAATATAAACATTAGAGGCTGACGACGATAAATCTGATTGTTGCGCTCTTACTTCAACGACTTCTATAGATTCAGCTCTTAGCTCGTAATCAAGCCTAACGTTCTTTCGTGTAATAACGCGAATGCTGGGTTCAAATAACGAGGCAAACCCTGCCTTACTTACATTCACTGAATAGAGCCCGGGGTTGAGTTCATCAACTATTATTCGACCCTGCTCGTTAGTCTCAAGTGTTTGGGTAGAGGCAGTTTCACGCTCTTTAAGCGTGATTTGAGCGCTGGGAATTGGGCGCTCAGTGACTTGATCCTTAACCACTATCGTCAGTGCACCGGGTGATTCGTCGGCATTGGAAGTGAGAGGGAAAACAAATAAAACAGCGCATAAACCTAATATGGAGCGGGACTTTGATTGCTTATTCATATTGTTGCCCCTCTGTGACTTAGCCAGGATATCAATTTGTTTTGTTTTCTCATGTGATTACCTTATTAAGTTGATTGAGTTTGTTGAAACACATGAAGATTAACAAAGCAAATGTCGCCGAAATGTCGCCAAGACATGAAGAAAAGTTTAATTAGGTTTGATGTGTTGCTTTGGGCGCTGTGGAGTGATGGATTAATACGTTATTTAATTAAAAGCAGCGAGGCTAGTTGTGGGCGGAAAATACACCTAAGCAACTATCGGAATAATGTAAACCCAACCAAACAAATTAACGTAACCACCCCTAACCATAACTATTTGCGTGGCACATTAATAATGTGTTTAGCAGTACGCGAACCTTCAATAAGGTTAATACTACAATGCAAACAAAATTCATGCAGACCCTATACGCGCGACAAAAAATAGCGCTTTTACTTACACTCTTTGCCACGTCTTTTTTTGCTTCGGCTCAATCTAATTCGTCGGAACAAATTGAAATGAAAGGCAGTAAAGGCACTACCGTAACGGGTAATGTGCTTACGTCATTTGATAACCCTTGGGCAATGGCTTTTCTACCCGACGGGCATAGCTTGGTAACGGAAAAAGCTGGCACTCTATGGCTGCTTGATGAAAACCAGCAGAAGCGTTTTGCTGTTAGTAATGTGCCAAGTGTTACTGCGCGCGGGCAGGGCGGTTTAGGTGATGTCATTATTCACCCTGACTTTGCGTCGAATAACACTATTTATATTTCGTACATTGAACGAGATGAAAAAGACGATGCGTTCAGCGGTGCGGTGATAGAGCGAGCCACGCTTACCTTATCTGATAGTGGCGCGAAGCTGTCTGAAAGAGAGCTAATTTGGCGTCAGTCGCCCAAAATGACCGGCAATGGGCATTATTCTCACCGTATGGCGTTTTCACCAGACGGCCATTTGTTTATTACCTCGGGCGAGCGGCAGAAATTCACGCCTGCTCAAAACATGGCAATGAATTTGGGTAAGGTGCTGCGCTTACACGACGACGGCAGTGTGCCTGAAGATAATCCGTTTTATGGTCAAGGCAGTGTAACAGAGCAAATTTGGACGTTAGGGCACCGCAACCCGCTGGGCATCGATTTTGATGAACAAGGTAATTTATGGGCGCATGAAATGGGGCCGCGCGATGGTGATGAACTCAATATTATTGAACGCGGTCGCAATTATGGTTATCCAGCGGTGTCGCAGGGTGACCATTACTCAGGTGTGAAAATTCCTAACCACGAAGACTACCCTATATTTAAGTCACCTGAATTTGCATGGGTGCCTGCCATTAGCCCTGCGGGTTTTATCATTTATAAAGGCGATAAGTTTAGCGACTGGAAGGGAAATGGGTTCATAGGCGGCTTGTCTTCAAAAGCGCTGGTGCGTGTTGCCTTTAACAAAGACGATGAAGGAAACTGGAAGGTTGAAGAAGCGGAACGCTACGAGTGGGGCAAGCGGGTACGCGAAGTTGAACAAGACAGCATGGGTCATATTTATGTACTTGAAGACAAAGAAGGTGGAAGGCTGATAAAGCTCAATTCACTAAACTAGACGCTATGTAAGCAGAATAAGACTGAAACATAAGCTTTGAGGGCACATAAATACACATCGATAAGTGATGAGAATGTGTGCTCTCAAGCTGCGATAGCTTCATCAGGTCTTGTTCTTGAGTGACTTTTTAAAGCCTTTTTCTTTTAAATGACGCTTTTTCTAAGTTGGGCCACATTTTTACACCCCAAAGGATAAATGTGTTGCAAGAACAAGACGGTTTCGCAAATGGTTTTAGGTGTATTTGCAAGCACCTTTACGCCATGCGCAAACAATGGAGGAGTTTAGTATCAACCCGTTGAGCGATGTGATACGTTGCTCTTTAGATGAAAGTATAAGTTAACCTATTCAAACCTCAGGATCCTCATGTCACAGCCCCCCAAAAACATTAACTTTGAACGTTGCGAAGACGAGCCAATACATATTCCCGAAAGTATACAAAGTTACGGTTTTCTTATTGCTTTTAATTACAAGGACTTGAAGATTTCGATTGTCAGTGACAACTGCGAGTCAGTGTTCACTGAGCCGCTCATTGGTAAACACTTTTTAGAAATACTCTCATCAGATACGAATGAACGGGCATTTCTTGAAGAAACGTTTGATAGGGTTACAAAAACCAAGATTAGGCTGCCCATTAAGCTTCACTTAAAAGCCTCGATGTTAGAGGAAGGAACGGCGATAGATTATTTGGCGGTGGTTTATGATTCCGGTCAAAACTATGTTGTTGAGCTAGAGCCCGCAACTGAATTCAGAGATACCTATAGCGCAGAGCAATTTATCAAACTCTATGCTATGTCTATTGCTCCGCGCTTTAAAGAAATGACGTCACTAAGAGAGATGGCCCAAGAAATGGTCTCGACCATTCGGTATCTCACAAATATGGACAGGGTAGTACTTTACAAATTTAATGATGACTACTCAGGGAAAGTTATCGCAGAAGCTAAAGCCGATGATATGGACTCATATCAAGACTTGTACTTTCCTGCGTCAGATATTCCTGCACAGGCTAGAGCGCTTTACAAAACTAACTGGGTAAGACTAACCCCTGATACTGAGTTACCTCCTGCAAGGCTAGTTCCATCGACTGAAGCGTCAGGCAGAGAGCCGCTGGATCTCACTCGCTCGCTGCTGCGAACCTTTTCACCTATTCATCTTCAATACATTAGAAACCAAGGTTTGCGGGCTTCATTTTCGATCTCTTTAGTAACGGACGGCGAGCTTTACGGGCTAATTTCTTGCCACCATCGCGAGGCTTGTTATATTCCACAAGATGTACGACTGCAATGTGAGAATTTAAGTCAACTGTTCAGCTGGCATTTGTTGGCGAAAGAAGAAGAGATTGCGAAACGCAAAAAGCATGTTACTGATAAAGCTGTTGATGCGATGTTGGATAGAATCGGTCCAGCAAATCCTATTAGCCGTGTAGTCAAAAGTGGCGAGCGCGCTTTTTTAGACGCGCTTAATAGTTCAGGGTTTGTTTATTATTCTCAGTACGAGACCATTACCCTCGGTTCTACTTTACCGATAGAACTCATCAAGGAGATTTTTTCCAAAGCAAGCAGCCAAGGCGGGTTCCCATATACCAACGACGCGCTTTATGACGATTACCCGGAAGCACGACAGTACGGTATTGCTGGCATAATGATTATTCCACTGTTTGAAAAGAAGCAGTACTTTACCGCCTGGTTCAGGAAGGAAACCCATCGCGTACAAAAGTGGATTGGCGCCGAAGATGAGAAGTCTGAAGATGCACCAAAAGCTCAGCGGCTTAAACCCAGAGCTTCGTTCACTATCCATACCCGCACTATAAAAGGGCGCTCAACGAGTTTTGATAGGGCGGATGTCGATACTGCCAATCGCCTGAATAGAATGTTTCTTGTTTATGCACTTGATGTGCAAGAACGTATGCACATCAGTATTCAAGAGCTTGAAAAGCAAGATAATTACAGAAATGAATTTCTTGCCACGTTAGCTCACGAATTGCGAAATCCGCTTGGGCCTATTATGTCTGGCGCAAGTATTTTAGAAACGGTTGACGATGATAAAACGCGTAAAAGAGTGACGGCTATTATTAATCGTCAAGCGGAATACATGTCAAAACTTATCAACGATTTGATGGATGTATCGCGTATTACGCGAGGTAAGGTCAAGCTTGAGTTTGAAAAATTGAGTATTCAAGACGTGCTGTCAGATTCCCTTGAAATTGTTGATCAGCAGGTAAAAGCGAAAAAACACAATATAACCGTAAATTATCTCGAAAAAGATGTGACGGTTTATGGCGATAAAGCGCGTTTAAGTCAGATATTCTCAAACATTATTCACAATGCTGCTAAATATACGAGTGATCAGGGAAGGATAACTGTAGATATCAGAGAGGAAGGTGTCATGGTTGTCGTTGCTGTTAAAGATAACGGCATGGGGATACCTGAAGACAGGCTTAAAGACGTGTTTAATATGTTTACCCAAATTGAGGCGCACTCTACACATACTAAAGGCGGTTTAGGAATAGGGCTTACGTTGGTGAGTAAACTTGTAATGCTGCATCACGGTGATGTGTCGGTAATGAGTGAAGGGTTAGGCCGGGGAAGTACCTTTGAAGTTAGACTTCCCATCTCTAAATTGGCTTATGAGCAGTCTGACAATCAGGAAGCCGAGCCAGCTATTCAAAGCCAAACCAAAGTCATGTTCGTTGACGACAATGCCGATCTTATAGATGCATATTGCTTATTAGCTGAGTCTATGGGAGTGACTGCCCTAGGTATTACTTCTCCTAAAGAGGCTGTCGCTGAATTCAAGGCGTTTAAACCTAACTTCGTATTTCTTGATATCGGTATGCCAGATATTGACGGTTATGAGCTGGTTAAAATGCTGAAAGCCTTACCTGAATCAGAGAATGTTAAGTTTTATTCTCAAAGCGGGTGGGGCTCAGAAAAATATGTAGAGGACTCCCAAGCGGCAGGGTTCGATCAGCATTTCGTAAAGCCCTTGTCAAAAGACACAATTCAGTCGGTACTAAGCTAAAACATCTGTTAAGAGGTTGAAGCTTACCTACTGAATGACTCAAATGCTGTGAAACACGTTATAATGCCGGACAAACGTAATTAGGAATACATATGAAAGTTTGTGGTGTAGATTTAAAAGGTAATGAAGCAATTGTTAGTTTGGTGTCGCTAGCTGACGGCTTGTTTCATTTGCCAGATTGCCGTACGCGCCGTTTAACGCTTGCCGATACCAGTGCGAAGGGCCTAAAGAGCTTCCAAAGCACCTTCGCTAAACTTGTAGAAGACTACAAAATTGATGCAGTGATAATTCGTCAGCGTCAAAGCAAAGGTAAATTTGCAGGTAGTGCAATTGGCTTCAAGCTAGAGGCTGCCATTGAATTGATTGAAGGGCTTCAAGTTGTAGTATTTAGCCCAACGGATATTAAAGAATCACTACGTAGAAATCCGCTTGCAGTGCCATTTTCTGACACGGGTTTAAAACAGTTTCAAGAAACCGCTTTTACAACGGCGTATGCGTGGCTTATGAAAAATGAGTATGCCTCGCAAGAGTCAGACGAGTAATAATCGGGAGCGGTTGGCTCAATGTTTATTTTCAGTTTATTTAATTGTGCCTGCATTTATTGTGCGGGCATTGTTTTTCTTAATTTCTCTTATCCCAGCCTGAAAGGTTTTACTTCACCATTCCCTCAACTTTCGCATTCATCTCTACCAATGCTGTGTAAAGTGCTTCTAACTGATCGCTAAAACCAGCTACGCTTCCATGCTCATTACGTTTTACCGTTAGCTCAATCGTTGCAGCTAGCTCAGCTAAGGCGTAAGCGCCAATGTACCGAAGGGCAGTTATGTAGATATGCGCTATACGAACAATAGAACCGACATTCCGCATCAAATTCAGGAATAAATCTCTTGGTATAATGTGCCAAGTACATCAATGATCACCTGCTGGCGCTCCTGTTTGTCTGTGAT
>NZ_JAKRFB010000066.1:0-16599 GCF_022348315.1 Alteromonas sp. MmMcT2-5
CGCCCTTGCCATTCGGATTATCTTCCCCTCAGTCAGGGTGATTCAGGTTTCTTTCAACCTGACGGGTTTGCCAGCTTCGCTGGGCAAACAAAAAAGGCCAGTGATAGAATCACTGGCCCCGTACACGTTTCTGAAGAAATACTATTTAGCTATTCCCATTTCCATCTTTTTAAGGGCATCTGCGTCTATATCGGACTGAGGCTTAGCGCTGCTCTTTTTAGCGCGCATATCGAAGTAGCCGTAGCCACCTACAAGCAAGAAGCAAATAGCTGGAACAATATATGATACAACAACACCTGCGCTATCAATAATGGCGGCTTGGAAGAGCGGCATAATGGCACCGCCGAGAATCGCCATCACAAGACCTGCTGCGCCTAGCTTGGTGTCTTCCCCCAGACCTTCAAGCGCAATGCCGTAAATCGTTGGAAACATGAGTGACAAACAGGCAGAGATAGATACCAATGCGATTACGCCTGCTAAATTAGGAGACTGTGTCATGAAGATACATAGCGCCATGGCAATCAGTGACATGATCATTAGCAGTCTAGCTGGATAGAGGTACTGCATAACCCACGTCATCACGAAGCGAGAAATTAGAAATACAATCATGCTGTATTGTAAAATTTCACCACCACTCACTTCGTTGCCACCTGTCGCTTTCATTGCATATTGGATGGTGAAGGTCCACACGCACGTTTGTGCTCCGACATTAAAAAACTGAGCCAAAACGCCAAAACGATAATGCTTGTTGGCTACTAACCGCTTAAGCGAAGCGCCCAACTTAACGTCTTCCACACTAGACTCAACCGATTCTTGAATTGGCGCTTTGATCAGGAAGATTGCAACCCAAACCAAAACGAGTACACATGCCATACCTACATAAGGAAGCATTACCGCATCAAGCTCAGCCCCTATCACGTTTTTAAGCTCGCTTACCGACATGGCGGCACGCTCTTGTGCAGATGCCTGATTCAGGTTTGGTAATATAAGCGTTGCAGCCAAAAACACACCTAAATTAGTACCAACGGGATTAAATGCTTGAGCTAGATTTAAACGGCGTGTCGCACTTTTTTGATTTCCCATCGCCATGACGTAAGGGTTCGCCGACGTTTCCAGAATGGATAATCCACCAGCCAATACAAAAAGTGCAGCAAGGAAAAAACCGTAAGTCATGGTTTGACTGGCTGGATAAAACAGAAATGCCCCCGCGGCCGCGCAGCCCAGTCCGGTCAATACACCTGTTTTATAAGAAAAGCGCTTGTTGATAAAAGCAGCAGGAATGGCTAAGCAAAAATACGCGCCATAATAGGCAAATTGAACCAATGCCGATTGCAAAGACGACATGGTAAATATTTTACTAAATACCTTTACCAAAGGGTCTGTCATGTTCGCAGCCACACCCCATGCAGCAAAGCAAATCGTTAACAATACAAAGGGAATCAATGTGTCTTTGGAAACCAAAGGGGCGTTGTTTTTCATAAGAACGGCCTTTCGCTTGTAAAAAATTAGTTAACCAATTTAAGCATTGCTCTTTACCCCTGTCAATAAATCAATTTGATTTACTTATTTCAAATTGCGTTAAAAATTAGACTTTATATGTAGACGACCGATAACAGACAATGCGTGACTGTTATTAAACGGATAAAACGTCCTTTGAAAATTTCTTAATAGACAATAATATAACCAAGATAGCAAGCCTCACTGAGCGCTTTCTACTCACCTTGAAATATTGCCATCGCACCTCCCCACTATTAACGAAAAACACACAAATGTAGCAAAAGAAATAAATAAACAAGGTTGATTTAATAACAAAGGTTAGTTAGATTTCGTTCAAAACAAGCATATGTTAACGCGTTGTAACGTTAGCTAACTCTGATTTATCTCGCGTCAACAAGGAGTTAGCAACAAATGCATAGATGTCATCAGTCACACGCTCATAACAAGCTGCGGTTGATAAACATTTTTAATTGAGAGAATAATGATGAAAACACCTACAATTACCCGTCGCTTTTCTGGATGTAAGACAGGCTTGCAAACAGCGCTCCTCGCAAGCACCGCCATTGTTGCCGCCACTGCGTCAGCATCACAAAGTAAGTTTCAAGACGCGTTTGACTTTCAAGCAAGTTATACGGGTGAGTCAGCCACCAATATTGACGGTGGTGAACGCAGAGGCAGTGCCTATGCTGGTCAGCTCTTTGTAGGTGGGGAATTAGATTTAAATACGCTAGCGGGCTGGAAAGACACCAAAATCCATATTGCCATGACAAACCGACACGGCAAAAACTTAGCCGAGCACTACATTGGGAACAGTACGTCCGTACAAGAAATATTTGGCGGCCAAAATACCCGTCTTGCACGGTTTACGATTTCTTCCTCGTTTTTAGATGGCGATTTAGAACTGGAAGGTGGCCGTACGGTAGCGAATATCAGCTTTTTAGGCTCTGAACTTTGTCAGTACTTTCAAACCAATGCTGCTTGTGGGAACCCAACCTTTGTATTTAGAACCAGTAACTTTACTTGGTGGCCGGTTTCGAGTTGGGGTGGCCATGCGAAATACTGGCTTTCGCCAAAAACATATTTTCATACCGGCGTCTATGAAGATAACACCAGTCATCAAGACTTAGGCGATCACGGCTTCGATTGGGCGACTAATGAGGCTACAGGTGTTGTTGTGCCCTTCACTCTGGGCTATCAAACTACGTGGGACAATGACGAACTTCCAAGACGCTACGAAATTGGCGGTTGGTACGATGGCGCAGACTACACCGACCCAGTCTTTGATGAGGACGGCAACTATGCGGCGCAGTCAGGCAATGATTACGCTGTTAGAAACGGTCGTTCGGGTATATTCGCACGTTTTGAACAAACTGTTACTCGTCCTAACCCACTTACGAAAGAAGGGTTAACACTATTCGGTGCCGTGCTAACCGGTACTTCGGGCGAGCTGATTGAAGACTACTATATAAAAGCGGGCTTTGTATTGCGAGGCACACTGGCCTCACGCCCTGACGATACCATTGGCTTCGTATTTACCCGTCAACAGTACAGTGACGAAGCGCTAGAGGATCAGCGTATATTAAGAAGCATAAACGGCGGGGTTGGTACACCAGCAAGCAGCCAAACCATGTTAGAGCTAAGTTATGGTTATCAACTCAATGACCACGTAAGAATTCAGCCGAACGTTCACTACATTATCAATCCCGACCAATTCGCACAGCGCGACAGAGTCATGGCACTTGATGATGCGATTGTTCTGGGCCTAAGGTTCGACGTAAACCTAGCGGCTTTGATACTTTAAATCTCCCTGCAATACACTTTACAGCGCCTTCGGGCGCTTTTTTTCAAACCGATGCCATTCCCTGCCGTTGTGTTTAATTAGTTTCAAGGACAACTTTCCACAAATCCAACTTCTCGCTATCTCTGTATTCACTACTATCTTATAGCGTTTTGAGCACCAATACGCTTAGCGCTTCAACATCAATCTATTCTACGTTGAATAAGGAATAAGAATGACAGACTCAGTACTTTTTAGCTCGTTTGATTGGGCAGAGAATACATTGCAAAACCGCATGGTATTAGCCCCTATGACGAGAGGTAGAGCTGGCGCCGACCGCATACCCAATAAAATTATGGGCGATCACTATGTACAACGCGCAGATGCAGGGCTCATTATTACTGAAGCAACGGCCATTTCAGAAGAAGGCATAGGCTGGGTTGATACCCCTGGAATTTATACCGACAAAATGGTCGAGGGCTGGCGCTCGGTGGTCAATAGAGTGCACGAGGCAGGGGGAAAAATCGTTTTGCAGCTCTGGCATACTGGACGCGCATCACACAGCGATTTCCACAATGGAAATTTGCCCCTGTCTGCATCAGCAATAAAAATTGAAGGGGACGAAATTCACACGCCTAAAGGCAAGAAGCCCTACGAAGTGCCGAAGGCGATGACCTTTGACGATATAAAACGCACAGTGCAAGACTACAAAGAAGCGGCCGTTAACGCCAAGGCAGCCGGATTCGACGGTGTGGAAGTTCATGCTGCAAATGGCTATCTCATCAATCAATTTTTGGATAGCCGCAGCAATCAGCGCACCGATAATTATGGTGGTAGTGTCGATAACCGCTACCGCTTTTTGGCCGAGGTGATGGACGCAGTATTGAGCGTGTGGGATAAAGAGCACGTTGGCGTGAGATTATCGCCAAACGGGGTGTTTAACGATATGGGGGCCGATGATTTTCGTGAAACCTTTACCTTTGTTGCCCAACAGCTAAACAAATTGGAGATAGGTTATTTACACGTAATGGATGGCTTGGCCTTTGGCTTCCATGAACGAGGCGAAGCCATGACCCTTGCTGAATTTAGAGCACTATTCGACGGTATGATCATTGGAAACTGTGGCTACACCAAAGAAGAAGCCGAGAAACGTTTATCTGATGGCGATGGTGACATGATTGCGTTTGGAAGACCTTGGATCACGAATCCAGATCTTCCGACACGATTTAAGCATAATTACCCTCTCGAGTCCTTTGACGATCCATCATCGTGGTACGGAGGTGGTGTTGAAGGCTACAACGATTTTGAAACCTACCGCGAGAAGAGTGGGAAGGACGCGATGACTTCGCTGACCTGATTGTCTTTGGGCAGAGCCTAGCGCTCTGCCCTTTTCAAAAGCGTTATTTGAAATAACACGATGCGTAATGCTAACGCGTTCTCACTATTTTAGTATGGCCTTAGTTAAACGACTTTTCCTTAGCGGCTAATACGGCAAGTTTTTCTAGACACGACATCCACGCGTAGTTGTGCTGATCGCACTCTTGCTTATTGAGAAAGCCCTGCTGAATGAGCACCAACCTGACATTCCCCTCTTCGGTCTTTTCGAAGTGAATGTCCACTGATGTCATCACCGACTCTTCCATATCATCTTCCCACGCCCAAGAGAACGACAGCTGCTCGTTCGCTAAAATAGTCACGTACTCACCAGTCAATGACATTTCAATACCGCTGGGATCCATCATCTTTATGCGATAGCGACCGCCTTCCTTGAAATCACTCATGATTTGTGTGACCGAACAATCGCCCGGCGCAAACCACTCACTAAGATATTCAGGCTCGTGAAATGCTGCAAAAACAAAGGGCAATGATGCATCTAGCGTTACATCAATTTTAAACTCGTGCATAAGGCTGCCTTAGATATTCTTTGACGTTAAAGATCTGTGTCTATCTTACCTTATAACAAAAGTTAGGCGCTCTAGCGTCATTTACCTTTGCTATAAATAAAAAAATCCCGAGCCCGCGTAAGGAAAGGCCCGGGAGAAGGAGAACATCCTCAATATTTTTTATCGACAGCTCAAAGCAACTTCTTGAGCTAAAAAATGAACCTACGCACCTTTCATCAGTGAATCCATACTGGCCTTGCTGCCAAAGTGCTGTGAACTTACTCTTTCACTTACCGACAAATACAGATTGTCGATGTCGGCATTTGCCATAAACTTTTCACAAAATCCTGGAACATGAGGCTCGATAAAATGTTTGGCGGCTAGCATAAAGTGGGCAATGAGCTGTTTAACGTTGTCGGTACCCATGGCGATACGCATAGTGGTCAGTTCTATCCCTGCTTTCTTCTGCTCGTCTGAGCTGAGCTCAGAGTGAGAGGTCAGCGCCGGGCATAAAATTATCGTATTATTCTGGCCAATACTCACTTGGTGGCTGAATGCAGGCTCTAGGGCATCGAAGAACCGCACAAATACATCGCGAGGAAGGTTTGCCGGCGCCATATCAACCGTGAATAAAGTACACGGCCAGCCGTGTGTATGCTGCTTTTCACGCAAACCGGCATTACTGTGTTCAGGCAGTGCGTGACAGTTAACGCGAATTTGATCGTGGGCATTCAAAAATGCAGTAAACACTTGCGTATTGATGACCTTGGTCATCATGCGCTGCTCTAAGGTCTTCATGCCGTTTAATACATCAAAGGCCTTTTCAGAATCTAAGAACGCACCTTTGATGTAGTACACATCCCAAAACATCGTCTGTGACCAATCAACACCATTTGCTGAACTGCCTTTTGGCTGGAACATGCGGTGCCCTTCGCCAATAACTACGCCTGCTGTGGTAGCACCGCTACCACACAAATCTTTAGTGTAGCTGTGGATCACATAGTCAGGTCGTGCAGCTTTGTTTTTATGCTGAAGTGGCTGGTGCAGTACAGGTGTCGCAAGGGTGGAGTCCAACATTACCAACGCATCTTGTGCATGCGCTAATTCACAGATCCCAGGCACATCCAATACGTAACCATGTGGGTTACAAGGCGACTCTAAATACACGTGCATTTTCGCACCATTGTTCAAGCGCGACGCATGTTCAGTTTTAGTTTGCTGCATGAACTCTGCAAAGCTCTGTGCGTCATAACCGTCAAACCACGCAATCTGTATGTCCATTCGGTTGCTGCGGGCGAAATAATCATGAAGTAGCTGGTACACTCCGCCGTACACGTTCCTCGAAACAATCAGTACATCGCCATGACTAAGAACATTTGATAAACACGCATCAATGGCAGCCATGCCCGAGTTGAAGTTCCAGGCTAGATATTCGGCAGCGTAAGGACCCGCTTCCATATCCACAATGGCGTTAGCAAGGGAAATATTCGTTGGGTTCAACAGACGTGAATAAATTTGGTGAGTAAATTCTTTGCCTTGAAACGCGTCGTCGACCCATTCAGTACAGGCATACACATAAGTCGCTGTTCTTACCACCACCGGTGTTGCAGAAAAAAGTGCCGTGACATTGTCGAACAGTGGATAGTGCCCTTGCGAGCCATTGCCACTCGACAAACTTTGGTACGTGGCACGAAATGGGTTTTGCAACGTATCCAGTATCTTCGCAATTTGAAAAGACAGAAACTTTTTAGCGTTGAAATAAGCCAGTCTGTCTTCTTTATCAAGTCCTTGTAGCGTATTACTCGTAATATCCCATAGCTGCATAACGCTGGCTTGAGCACCATATAAGTGATGAGCGGTGTTGGCGAGTGCCCTACCGTAGTCGCTCTCAGCATTTATACCGAAATGAGATAATTGTTCCTCAACTAAAGCCTGCGTTGTTTCGGCTTGGGTCGTGTTACGCTTAGGTGAAAGCACCTTAGCGTGCGTTACATCAACATCTGTTGAGTTTTGGAATTTGTTTTCTGACTGCATAGCGATTCCGTTGCAAATTGACTTCAGGTGCATGTACATGACACCAACACTGTTTACAAAAATGTAAAACTTAAATCACATTTTTAGAACAATTGGCATTACGATTGTGCAGTCAGACAGAGGAAAGAAAAGTTTACTTTAGGAGTGTTAAGCAAATGACAGCAAGGAGTTCAAAGAGGATTGAACTGACTATTTTAAGCGATGAGGCGAATGATATTGCCGACGCGATTCGCCAAAGAATAGCAGATAATAACGACTTCATAGGCGCTGATGGTCTCCCGCTTTTAACACTTAAACAAATTGCTCAATGCCCTGAAGATGTAAATTCAGAAACCGTTACGGTACTGCTTGCAGACCCCGACCTTGCGTCTCGAATTATTGATACATGTTCAGCACTCACCTGGTGTCAGTCTACCTGGGCAGGCAATGCTCCCCTTCTAAATGCCGATAAGAAGAACTACATACTTACCGGACTAAAGGGAATTTTTGGTAAGCTAATGCGGGAATATGTTTTTGCTTACTTGCTTGGGCATGCCAGAAACGTAAAGGCTTTTGAGCAAAACCAGCGTGCCGCTCAGCCAATTTGGGAAGCATCAAAGCGAATGCCGCTAAATGGACAAACGCTTGGCATTGCTGGACTGGGCAGTATTGGGCAAGCATTGATCCCCGTTGCTCACGCATTGGGTATGAGCGTTGTGGGTTTAACCCGAAGCGGGCAAGCAGTTAAAGGTGCCGATGCTGTTTATACACCCAACACTATCGAAGCATTTGCCAGAGCATGTGACCACGTGGTGAATTTAATGCCCGACACGCCATCTACGCAAAACATGCTTTCTCACGAATTTTTTAGTGCGCTGAAACCCCACAGTGTATTTATTAACGCAGGGCGAGGCAGTGCGGTTGACGACGATGCGCTCTTGCAAGCTTTAGACAACGGCGCATTGGCCCATGCAGTATTGGACGTCTTTCGTAACGAGCCTCTCGACCCCGCTCATTCGTTTTGGCAGCACCCTCGTATTTCAGTAACCGCTCACACTGCAGCGGAATCACAGCCAAGCGACGTAGCCGACGTGTTTTTAGAGAATGCGCTGCGTTACATCAACGGTGAATCGCTTAATTATCAGTTTGATTTTGCAAAGGGCTATTAGTGTTTAAATAGCCCTTCTCGTCATCCATTCAAGGCTAAAATACAGCCTGTCTGTAGCTAGTTACGCTGACGCTTAAATTCTAGGGTCAGTTGCCGTTATCTCAATGCGATCATGGTGCTTTTCATGAAACGATAACAGCTGAGGATAATCCTTCATGCTGTGTAGCTCACGGAAAAGTACCCAGTCAATCATGCTGTACAAACAGATTTCGGGATAAGTCCAACCACTAAATCCACCCGCATCAAGCTGGTTTGACAGCGCATCTAACACAGCTTCAATTCGCTCGTTTTGAAGACGGTAATACATTTTGTCTTCGCTAATATCAATGTCTGAACGTTTCAGCAGCATAAGCTGAACAAAGGAGTCGTTAGCTGCATCAATCAGGGTTAGTTGATTCTCTTCTTCCCAACTTAACCCTTCGTGATCAAACTTATCGGCAAGGTAGTTATAAATAATGCGAGAGTCGAAAATCATTTGGCCGTCATCTTCAAGACAAGGCACTTTAAGCGTAGGGTTGCGAGAGGCGAGCAACTCGCGATCTTCACCTGAAAAAATTTGAAGATTAAGAAATTCATGTTCTGTAGACGCAAGTACGATGCGAATGCGGCGCACGTAGGGAGAAGTGGTGGAGCCATATAATTTCATAAACGCTGTCCTAAACCTTAGTCGTTCTATGAAATCAGTGTAGCCGGAATTTGAAAATAAAAGGAAGTGTTGAGAACAAGACAACCGACAGGCATACAAAATGATGCGATGTATGCCTATCGTATTAACATCAAGCGCTCAAAGCTGAACGTTCAACGCTTAAAAAGCGTAGTAGTGTATAGCTTAAGCCCTTAAACGCTAAAGCTTGCACCACAGCCACAAGTCGTCGTGGCATTTGGGTTTTGAACTAAAAACCGTGAACCTTCCAGACCATCTACATAATCGACAATGCCACCGACCAAGTATTGTAAGCTCATCGGGTCGACAACCATAGTTACGCTGTCTTTTTCAATGGTCATATCGCCTTCGTTCACCTTCTCATCGAACGTGAAACCATATTGGAAGCCAGAACAACCACCACCTGTTACGTATACACGTAATTTCAAATCAGGATTTTCTTCTTCTGAAACAAGGGCTTTCACTTTCGCTGCTGCAGCGTCTGAAAACTCAATTGGCAACGCCGTTTCTACAGACATACCCACCTCTACATTAACCTCGTGCTTTCGCACTTTGTGCTTGGTCGCAATTATCTAATACTTGCGGATAGTTAGCAATTATTGGGGCAAAACTTAACGATTCAAGTTACTGCACATTAACGGCATTTCTGTTAAGTGACACGTTGAGATAGAAAAGTTAAGTAAACTAGTTAACACTAACAGATAGAAAATAGCAGTGTGGTCAACATATCTAAAATATTGACGATACACGAATAAAGGGGCGGCATATGAGTACAACCGACAACTTCCAATTACCTTCTTCCACCCCAGTGCTGTTTGACGATTTCGGCCAGTCTCGCTTTACGAGCAAAGAAGAATACAAAGACGCGTTAGTAAAACAGCAAGAAAAACTCTTTCACGTTCAGCAATCTTACTTTCATCAGAAAAAACGAGCACTTATTGTGTTTGAAGGATGGGATGCGTCAGGGAAAGGCGGCGCTATAAGGCGTATTACTGAGAAATTAGACCCTCGTGGCGTGAGTGTATTTCCTGTGGCAAAGCCCGCAAAAGAAGACCAAGACAAACACTTTCTCTATCGCTTTTGGCAACACATCCCCTCCCCTGGCATACTTAAAATATTTGACCGCTCACACTACGGAAGAGTGCTTGTAGAAAGAGTAGATAAGTTGGTTGATGAAGAGGTATGGCAGCGCGGTTATGAAGAAATAAACGCATTTGAGAAAACGCTCAGTGACAGCGGGGTTCGTATTATCAAACTCTTTATGCATATTTCGTCAAGGGAACAGCGGGAGCGGTTTGAAGAGCGGCTGCACAATCCTTTCAAGCGCTGGAAGTTAACCGAAGAAGACTTGCATAACCGTAAGATGCGAAACGCCTACGTAGAAGCTACAAATGACATGTTCAAGTACACCCACACGCGTTGTGCGCCATGGCATGTAATTAACGGAGAGTTTAAGTGGCAAGCAAGGGTTAACGTACTTGACGCCGTTATCGACAAACTCAGTGAAGGCGTAGATATCTCTCCGCCTCCACTTGATGAGCGTTTAATCGCGCTAGCCTCCAAACAACTAGATGTCGATGAAGATCTAATGAGCGGCTAAAGTGAAAGAACGCTGGCAGGCAGCCATAACTAATTAAGCGATTAAGCCTTAGTTATTGCTGTCTGGCAAAGTCACGTTCAATTCAAGTACGCTGCAATCATCGTTATTGTCTAGCTGTACTGATACTTGATCGTCAGCAATCGTCACGTATTTGCGAATTACCTGAATAATTTCCTGCTGCATCATTGGCAAGTAATCAGGCTCTGTCCGCTTTTTACGTTCGTGCGCAACAATGATTTGTAACCGCTCTTTGGCGACCGCTGCGGTGCTTGGCTTTTGCTTCTTTTTGAGCAGGTCGAAAATTCCCATTACTTCCCTCCTAGCAGACGCTTAAAGAACCCTTTCTTCTCTGCTTCTAGGAAACGATGTGGAACAGTTTCGCCTAGCAGACGTTTTACAGCGTCAGCATAAGCTTGTCCTGCATTAGCTTCTTCGTCAAGAATAACCGGCTGACCTTGGTTAGATGCTTTCAGCACCGATTCAGATTCTGGAATAACACCCAATAGTGGAATCGCCAAAATTTCTTCAACGTCTGCAACACTTAGCATTTCAGCACTTTCAACACGACTTGGGTTGTATCGGGTTAATAAAAGGTGTTCTTTAACCGGTTCGCCCTTTTCTGCGCGCATCGATTTACTTTGAAGAATACCCAAAATACGATCTGAATCACGTACAGACGACACTTCAGGGTTAGTAACCACAATGGCTTCATCAGCGAAATACAACGCCATCTGTGCGCCTTGCTCAATCCCCGCTGGCGAATCACAGATAATAAACTCAAAGTCTTTCTTAAGCTCATCTAATACGGCCTGCACACCATCAACGGTAAGCGCGTCTTTATCGCGAGTTTGTGATGCCGGAAGAATGAAAAGGTTTTCCGTTCTTTTGTCTTTAATTAGTGCCTGTTTAAGTGAGGCCTCTTTATTAATGACGTTTACAAAATCGTAAACAACGCGGCGTTCACATCCCATGATAAGGTCAAGGTTTCGCAAGCCCACATCGAAGTCGATCACTACCGTTTTATGGCCTGCTAACGCAAGTCCCGTACTTATTGCTGCACTCGATGTAGTTTTGCCTACACCACCTTTTCCTGAGGTTACTACGATAATCTTTGCCATCTATTCTTTCCTATTAGTGCGTACAAAGCATTAAGCCAACGGCTCTATACGTAATGTTTCTTCTTCTAAATATACTTGTGCAGGTTTCTTCCAGCATTCACCTTTCACGGTTTCGTGCATAATGAATTGCCCTGCAATTGAAATAAGCTCCGCGTCTAACGACTGGCAAAATACACGGGCTCCCGTATTGCCTTTTACGCCTGCCAGCGCGCGGCCGCGCAGGGTGCCGTAAACATGAATATTACCATCGGCAAGCAGCTCAGCCCCCTCGCTTACAGAAGCCGTTACCACCAAGTCTCCGCCTTCGGCATAGACTTGCTGACCAGAACGTACCGGTCGGTTAATTACTTTGGCAGGTTTGAGCGTGGTTGTAGCTGCAGGAGCCGGTTCACTTTTTGGCGGCGCTGAAACGGTTTGATCTTGTTGTGCGGTTTGAGAAGGGTTTTCGCCGCTTCCGTTATTGTTTTCACTACCATTCGCTTTGTTCGAACGAAGTGCGCTGTCTGTAAATTTGCTTTGGCTTACATCGGCTAACCCCAAATCATTGATGGTAGGCTTCAGCTCTGCCACCTCACCTTTCACGGCCATGGGCTGTAATTGCAGTCGACGACATAGCGCCACCAGCAGCTCGAACTCTGTCGCAGATAAAGGCTTTATCAAATGTAAAATCAGTGAGGAACGGGTAAAGAACTGCGGCGCGCTCGCGACCTTCTGAGATAACTGAGCTTCAAAATTATCTGGCTCAAAATCTATTACTTCTAACACAATACTGGTGAGCGTAGTGCCCTTCATGCGAAAGCAAGTTTCTGTCATTTTTTCTTCCCGAAAAGGCGTCACTTTCCTCATAGCAATGAGCCATGACAATAAGCAAAACCTATTAGCGCTAGTGTCTGTTGCTGTCTTACGCAGCTATACAATTTATTTATTGCGTCACTGTATCAAAAATCCCGTTCGCATACAGCAACTGTATACCGGTTAAAACACGTTTTACCCTGATAATAACCCTAGAACAAGCCAAGAACGTGCCAATCATTGAGCAGTTTTTAATCAAGCGTGGATCATGCGAGTTTTTAGTGCGTCCTGTTTGTATAAAAACGTCTCTTTCACCACAAAAAAAGTGCGATCGTAGATCGCACTTTTTATCATCTTCGTTTTCTCACGGCGCTTAAGGTGTGGTAAGTTTTTTCGGGTCTAGTAGTGATTCTAGCTCGCCTCTGGGGATATCTGTCATCGCTTCAGCCACATCAATAACAGGCTTGTTTTCTTTGTAGGCTGTTTTTGCTATTTCTGCGGCTTTAGCATAGCCAATAACAGGGTTGAGCGCGGTGACGAGCACGGGGTTTCTGTAAAGCGCAGCTTCAATGTTATCTTGATTTACAGTAAAGCCCTCGATCGCCTGCTCGCCGATTAGCGTCGCACTGTTGGTCATTAGCGACAGACTTGAAAGCAAATTGCTGGCAATCATTGGTAGCATTACATTTAACTCAAAATTCCCAGACTGCCCACCTACAGTAATCGCCGTATCGTTACCTATTACCTGTGCTGAAGCCATCGCCACTGCTTCCGGAATAACCGGGTTTACCTTGCCGGGCATAATCGATGAACCTGGCTGTAGCGCAGGCAGCGCAATCTCACCTAAACCAGCCAAAGGCCCAGAATTCATCCAGCGCAAGTCATTAGCAATTTTCATAAGGGTGACGGCTAAACTTTTTGTCGCACCGGAAAGCGTCACTGCTGTGTCTTGAGAGCCAATCAATGCAAAGAAATTGTCAGCGGGCTTAAACGCAATGTCGGTCAGCTCCCCTAGCGCATCTGAAAATGTCGTAGCAAAATCCGCATGGGCGTTTACACCTGTTCCCACGGCAGTGCCTCCTTGGGCAAGGGTTTGAATAGCTGGCTGTACAGCGCGCAGGGTTTTAATCTGCTGCTTAAGCTGAGAAGCCCAAGCCAGTAAGCTTTGATCCATGCCTACAGGCATCGCATCCATGAGATGAGTGCGTCCGGTTTTGCAGTATTGCGCTACCGACTTTGCTTTAACTTCAATAGTACGAACTAAACTTTCAACGGCCGGTATAAGCTCGTTTGACAATGCAATAGCCGAGCTAACATGAATGGTGGTAGGGATCACATCATTTGAACTTTGCCCGTAATTTACATGATCATTCGGATGAACCTCTTCGCTGGAATAACGAGAGGCTAAGCGAGCAATGACCTCGTTGGCGTTCATGTTTGTGCTGGTGCCTGAACCAGTCTGAAATATATCAACGGGAAAATGCTGCATCACATCATCAAGTGCCAACAGCTCATCACAGGCTTTAACTATCGCTTGGCCGCGATCTTTATCCAGCACTTTGAGTTTCATGTTGGCTTGTGCTGCGGCTTTTTTTACTGTAATCAACGCGCGTACGAAGGCTTCGGGCATGCGCTGCCCGCTTACAGGGAAGTTTTGAATGGCACGCTGAGTTTGCGCGCCGTAGAGTGCATTTTCGGGGACCTGTAGCTCGCCCATACTGTCGCGTTCTGTGCGTGTTGCTGTCATGACTCGTATCCTTGTGTTGATATAGCTAGTTTTTCGGCGTGGTTGCCACGCTTTTATCAGAATTCTATTAGGGCTAGTGGCATTAGAAAACTAGGCCCTAGTAAGTGAATTATAAAAAATGGTGCACTAGCGCTTGCAGACCTTTGCTGTACATCAAAGATCAACAGGCTCTCTGGTGTTCATGTCTATTTTTATTCTCGCAAGCGCAATTCGATCACTCTCGTTACACGCGTAGCGCTCAGCTTTAAGTAACGGCTTGTACAAATGCTCTAAACAACTATGCCGCCATTGCTGACTGACCTGCGGATCGCACAGGGTTTCATAAAGCACCTCAACCGCATTTTTATAGATAGAAAATTTGTCTCTATCACTTGGCAATAAGTTGGCAACGAAAGTTACGCCATCTAGATAATTTCTTAAAAGCGTTGAGTTCAGCTCATTGTCGTTGTATCCAAATCGAACGTGTTGAACTGCATTTCGTATCGAAGACATGTGCATCCCTTGTGCGTGAAAAAACAAAAAAGCTCGATGTACATAAAAGCGCTTTCTTTATATACCACTCAATATAAATGATAATCGTTAGCATTTACAATGATCCAGTGCTATTCTTTTTCGTAAAGAAAATTGGATCTTCCAATTCCACCGATAGGTGAAGTTAACCAAAATTCAAAGGACATTATTTATGATCAAGAAGTTACTTGGTGGCACAGCCCTTTTTCTTATGGCCTCTGGTGCATTTGCTAACGAATGCGAAGTGACTGTGGAATCAAACGACGCCATGCAATTCAATACGTCGAACGTTGTTATCCCGGCGAGTTGTAGCGAGTTTACCGTGACTTTGAAGCACACAGGTCAGTTACCTAAACAAGCCATGGGCCATAACTGGGTGATGACAACAAAAGCCAACGGACAAGCAGTGGCAACAGACGGTATGAGTGCGGGTTTAGACAACAATTACGTTAAGCCAGACGATGAGCGTGTAATTGGTGCGACTGACATTATTGGCGGCGGTGAACAGACTTCTACGACCTTTTCTGTTGAAGGGTTAAGCAAAGATGAAGAATACATGTTTTTCTGCTCGTTCCCTGGTCACATCGGCATCATGAAAGGCACAGTTACGCTTTCGAGCTAAGGCGTTGCGAAAACTAGGCGTGCTTGACTCGGCACGCCTTAAACATGGATAACAGTAGGTCGAGGGTGTAGTTGTAATGGATACGGCGTCTCACACATCAAAAAGCGCTAAGGCGGTGGTCCGGTATAAGCACTTACCTTCTTTTACTAGCGCCCTATTAAGAAACGTTTTTTTTCCTCACTTAACCAATAAGCGGCTGTTGATGCCGCTGTTTATAGCCATTCTTCTTACTTATAACAGCACCCGTGCGATTACCTTATCGGTGTTGTCAGATGCATTTTTTCAAGTGGCAGCGTTTGTATATGCATCGCTTGCGCTTTATTACGTCGCCACGTTACGCGTTTCGGCCGAAGCCATTGGTAATTATATGAAAGCGCACCCTGTACATGAGGTAGGATTATCTGCCCTACTTGGTGCTCTGCCAGGCTGCGGCGGTGCTATTATCGTTGTCACTCAGTACACGCGAGGTGTGACAAGCTTTGGAGCCGTGGTAGCAGTGCTAACCAGCACTATGGGCGATGCCGCATTTCTGTTACTCGCCCAAGCACCGTTAGATGCCTTAACCGTAATGGCCGTCAGCGTCACGGTGGGTGCAATGACGGGGCTAGTGGTCAATAAATTTCATAATTACCAGGCTCCTGAAGCCGATGGTGCGCTCCAACAATCGCAAAACTGTGATAAACCCAAAACAGTAAGCCACAAAGCCATATCACTTTCTAAAGTATTCTGGATGATTGCGAGCTTACCCTCGTTGGCGATTGCGCTTGGTTTGGCCTTTCAACTTCCCGTACACAGTTACCTTGCTATCAGTGAAAGTACACTAACGCTGATTGGTGCCGCGTTATGTATTTCGAGCCTTGGACTATGGTCTTTGTGTGGTTCGGGAAGCGGATACGCTTCGATTACGAAAGAGGATTTAATTCCGCCTCCGCCTAAATGGCAAGAGAAAGCCGCACTAGACACACAGTTTGTATTGGCATGGGTAGTACTCGCGTTTCTTATGTTCGAGCTGTCTGTTGTCTGGTTTGGGCTAGACATTGCAGGGCTGCTTCAATCCATGGGCCCCGGCTTAGTTGGCCTGGCGATCATCATCGGGTTCTTACCTGGTTCTGAGGGATCCCCACGAATTTAGCATGTAATCTTGCTCATGCAAGCTTCAGCGGTGAGTTCATCAAGCCAGCGGATCGTCTTTTTCCACTGATGCAGGG
>NZ_JAKRFB010000067.1:0-16410 GCF_022348315.1 Alteromonas sp. MmMcT2-5
AGAAATAGCCATTTTGCTGCACCCAAAGATGAGTAATAGATCAAAATGGGGGATCGGTGTCAAGAAAAATAAATCAGTTAATTAGGTGCGGAATGACGGATAGAAGCATAGTCTTTTTCATCAATGGCTTTTCGAAGGTTATCTAGCTCTTTGTTAAGTGCTGCAAAGTCGTTAAGTAACTCTTTATACAAAGTCTCGTCATTTAACATTGCTTGCATGGCTTGAGATTTATCTATAAAGCTCAGCGGTATTGTGTTTGCCGATGGCCCGCCGGTTACTTCAGTGGTCGCCGTCGACTTTCCTTTATTTAGCACTTCAACAAGCACGTCAAAGAAGCGGTTTGGGTCAACCGGTTTGTTGATGTGGCCGTCCATGCCCGCTGCCAGGCTCTTGTCGATGTCTTGCTGCATGGCGTGCGCCGTCATGGCAATAATCGGCAAAGTTAACTTCAGCTCATCTCTGATTTTTTTAGCTGCTGTTAACCCGTCCATAACGGGCATTTGGATATCCATCAATACCACGTCATAGCTGTTATCTTCACGTAAGGCTTTTATGGCTTCAAAGCCGTTGCTAACCACTTCAATATTCGCGTGGGTGTCGTTTAACAGACCAAGGGTTACTTTTTGATTCAGCGTATTGTCTTCTGCGAAAAGGATCTTCGTTCCGCGCAGATTAGGCACAGGCGCAGCATCTGCTGGTAGGGTTCTTGTGTTCACGTTTAAGCAAAGCTCTTGTAGCTTATCTACAAGCTCACTGGTGCTAAAAGGCTTTTTAATGAAGGTTCGAATACCTAGTTGGTTAGCCTGCTCTCGCATATGAGGCGACTCGAATGCATACAGCATTATCACCTTCGGTGGCTTAATTGAAAACTCCTGTTTCATGATGGCTGCAACTTCCAATCCATCAATGTCAGGCATATTCCAATCTAAAATAAGTACGTCGTAAGGCGCACTGTTTCCCACAGCAGCACGCATTTTGGCTACGGCTTCTTTACCGCCGGTCGCAACATCTGCTTTAATGTTAGCCACTGATAGCGACTCGATAATAGCGTCACGCGACACGCCAATGTCATCAGCAATAAGCACCTTAAGTAACGAAAGTTGCTTAGACGGCGATACAATTTGTTGGGAAGCATCCTGTTTAACGGTTACGGTAAAATGAAAGCTTGCGCCTTTTCCAAGCTGGCTCTCAACCCAAATCTCTCCGCCCATTAATGTGACTAACTGCTTACATATTGCTAACCCTAGGCCGGTGCCGCCGTATCGACGAGATATAGACTCATCACCTTGGTTAAATGGTTGAAATAGCAAAGCCTTTTGCGTGCTGTTTAGCCCAATCCCTGTGTCTTTAACTTCAAATTCAAGCTGAATGTCTTCTACATTATGCGTGCATCTAACGCTTACCGAAATCAGTCCATCCTCGGTAAACTTAAGAGCGTTGCTAACTAAATTGCTTAGAATTTGCTGTATGCGTAACGGGTCGCCGATGAGGTTTAACGGTACGTCACGTGATATATGCTGAATAAGCTCCATGTGCTTTTCCTCAGCGCGCCCTAAATGCAATCTAATGGTTTGGTTTACTAGCGCGTCTAAATTGAATTGCGTCGATTCAATATCAAGCTTGCCCGCTTCTATTTTCGAGAAGTCGAGTATGTCGTTAATTATGCTTAGTAGGGTTTGCGACGCGCCTTCAATTTGAATAAGGTTCGTTTGTTGATCTTTATCTTCTGCAGCCCGCTGCGAAAGCTTGGTCAGGCCGATAATGGCATTAAGCGGCGTGCGAATTTCGTGACTCATGCGTGCAAGAAAGTCAGATTTTGCTTTTGTTGCTTTCTGAAGGTCTTGAGTAAGTGCATCGAGCGCCTTACGTTGTTGACGAGTTCTAAGCCATAGGCCAACGACTAAGCCTAATGAAAGGATCACAAAACCGATGAAATACAGCTGAAACGTGTTTTGCTTTTTCTGTATAAGGTTACGCTGCTCTTTTAGCTGGTTGTCTTTCTCTAGAAGCTTGATGGTTTCTTCTTTTTCGGAAATAGAAAGTCGCACGCGGTTAAGGGCTAACAATCTTGATTGCTGTTCATTAAAACTTTCTTCATATGTTTTCGTGTATAGCTTTGAATATTCTAACGCGGCTTCAAAATTGTTGGTTGATTCAAGGAGTGAAATGAGCTTTTCCAACATGCTTAGCACCACTGATTTGTCGTTCTTTATGGCGTCTTTTTTTAATCCACCTTCAAGTTCGCTAATAGCCAAGTCTATTTGATTGCGTTTAATGTAGATGTCGACTAAGCGCAGTAGTCTAGACCCTTCGTTGTACTTAAAACCAACTTTGCGGTCTGATTCCGCAGCGCGGTTCAACATGGTCAGCGCTTCAGTTAAATTGCCTTGGGCGATATGTAGCTCAGCCATTTTGGTATGAACAATGCCAATAAAGGGATAGTGCACCTCTTTGAACAATTCTTCTGCCAGCAGAAGGCTTATTTTAGCGTCTTGATAGTCCCCCAGTTCCGTTTGCGCGTAACCTTGGAAAAAGTAAGCAATGGCTTTGTTTTCTTTATCATTTAAACGCTGGGCTGCGGCGAGGAAGTTTTGACCTAGCTGCAACATCATTTCGTAGTTTTGCAGCGACATGTACACATTGCCCATAGCGCTATATACAAGCAAGGCGTTATCGCTATTTACTTCAATGAAAGCAGCAAGGGATTTGTTGAGCGCTTCAAGTGCACGAGCATGCTCACCAGACAAGTCCAAAATAAGCCCTTCTAAGCGAAAAGATTCTGCCAGCGCCATGGTGTTGCCGCCTTTTTTTGCAAGCTTGCGGGCTTCCAACAGAGTTTCGTATCCGGCGACAAGGTCTTGCTCAAGAATGTGCTTATAAGCTCTTAGATTGAATAAACGGGCTTGCTGAAAAGCGTTCGGGTGGGCGTCGAAGAAATAGCCTAGCTCGGTGAATGTGGTTTCTACAGACTCATCATTATTTTGAATTCGCTGCTTCAGTTCGTCTAGCGTAGTGACTGATGATGTGGTGTTAAGTGGTTCTTTTAAAAGCGCAAAAGTAGGAAGCGCCATCGTAAAACAAACGATAGCGAAGATGCATTTCAAACGGCGCTTCACTTTCTACTTCAGCTAGCTTAAAAAGATAACGACTAGTAGCTAATTACGCGGGTAGCTTTGCTTGTATCATCAAAGCGTTTGGCTACTTCGTCCCAGTCTTGGTCTTTAATTAGCTGAAGATCTTCACCAGATAAACCGTACTTTTCTGCTGTGCCCACAGGGTCCTTTTTATACGCATCCACAAGTTTGCTGTTGCTGTCTAGCTCAACCAAGAAATCTACAATTGTTTTCTTTGCCATGTCGTTTTTCCTTTTAGTTTACTTTTGGAGATCTAAAGTCAATAACTTGCTGCTCAGTTAAACCTAGCTTTGCCAAACGATCCTGACGGTATGCTGGCATGCCAAGTGAGGGTACAACTAGGGTCGAAATTAGTGTTGGCTTGGCGAACTGTAATTCGCGAAGCAACACTTTTTGTATTTTTGGCTCGCAAAGGGGCAGGGTGGCTGCCTCGTAAATAATCAGCTCGTGATCTTCTGGGTAGTGCTCGGCCAGAATGTCAGCCAGCATGGCAAGCCCAGATTCACTGTGATTAGCATCTAACACGCTCAGCGTTGCTTCTCCGGCTAAACCTATTTGCCAGATGATTTGCGTCATGTGAGGGTCAATGCGGTAATCGCGAAACAAAAATTGAGTTGCTTCATAAGATTGACAGCCAAAGCGAGAGGGATCTATTCCCAAATCCGCAATTAAGCAGTCTTCTGCAGACACGCCGGGGAGCATTTGCGCATCTAGACCAAGTTCCCGCACTCTGCGAATAGCCTCATGAGAAGGCGTAACAAATACGCCTGGGTGACCATAAAAAGCCACGCACACTTTTTTACCTTCAACAACTGACTGCACGATGCGGTCGGCCATTTGGTCATAGGTGACAGCGCGAGATTTCCCTTCTTGATAAAGGTCGTCTAAAGACACACTGTTCGGGTTTATATTGGTGACCACGTGTTCACCAATTTTGTTCATAATCCCCATGTACACAATGTCAGCATTTTCGATGTGGCTTTTGGTCGCTATCGTCATTTGACCCGCAACACTGATTCCAGTGCCAACTACAACTAGCGATCCCTTAGGAGTATGTTCTTGTCCCTGAATTAGCGTCATATTTTCCTTTACCACTTGCTAATTGTGATTCACTCAACACTATAAATTAGATTTAGGGTATTTGCTACGTTCACTGATTTATAGCATCTACCATTGCTTTCACATCAGCGTATCGGCAGTTTTCACAAGAACCAAAGCCCTTTACTTGTCTCACTTTAAATCGAGTGAACAAAGGCATGGTCATGCCAGTTAGAAAACGACAGCAAATAGATGATGTGATTGGGCCATCAGATTTTCCGCTCAAATGCGCTTTTAGTGCTGCTATGGCCTCTGAAATTTGGTTTGGGTTCGGTGTGGAAATTGGATTTGAATAGCTGAGCTTAGCCACATTTCCCTGACATACACTGCAGTGCCCGCATTCATTGGGCGCTTGGGAATCGTCAAAATACGCCGATAAGTTATAGCTTAAGCAAGTATTGAGTTCGAAGAAGCCTACCAGCGCGGCGATTCGTTCTATTTCTTTGCACTCGTTTTCAGCGAAATAGTGAGCCAGATTATTGGCTAAGTCGGCACTTTGTAGTTTTTCGTAGTCCACGCGGTATACGTCAGTTATTAAGCGTGATGCAAGCTCAATATGATTGTGTTCATGTAAATACTCTAGTGCGGCCACCACCCTGGCACGCTCTGCGCCGTAATGCTGATAAATACTGTCGAAATCTACAATGCCCCACACCTTTTTCATATTTGAATGAGTGAATACGGCCTCTAAAAAGCGAGCCCGTTCTTCTGAGAAAAGGCCAAGTATGGAGGTTTTCTCTGAAATAAAGCGAAATTTATATTCAGCAAAATAGGCATACAAAGGGCGAATAACGTTGGCGAGTTCAAGCTGTACCAGCAGGGTTTTAAGCGGAAGCTGTCGTATGTTGCTGGCACTCGATAAGCTATTAATTTGCGTTTCCCACTGGTAAACACTGTTTTCGCCGTAAATAGGTGAATCATTGTGCGCCGCTGAATTTATGTGAGCAGGGACCTGTGAGCTAATATCATCAATTACGCGTTGAATGGCGCTCTTATCTGGTGTGTCGCCGTAAACGAAGTTCTCTATGGTGACTAAACCGTCAAGGTTTGCTAATACCGTGCAGTTTGCCGCTTTACCGTCTCGTCCACCCCGGCCAATTTCTTGGCTGTAGTTTTCAATAGACTTTGGTAAGTCGTAATGAACAACAAAGCGAATATCCGACTTATCAATGCCCATACCAAATGCAATGGTAGCCACAACAACTTGAAGCTTATTGTGCATAAAATCTTGCTGAATACCTTGTCTTACATCACTGTCGAGACCAGCGTGGTAAGCCTTTGCAGCAAACCCTTGTTGCTGTAGGAACCGGGCTACTTCTTCTGCACTATTTTGCAGCGTGACATAAACGATACCCGCGCCTTGCTGTTTTTGAATTTCTTCAAGTAAGGCTTGGTTTTTATATGGTTCATGTACTGGGCGAACATGCAAGTTCAAGTTAGGTCGATAAAACCCTGTTTGAATAATATTAGCTGGCGCAATATCAAAGTGCGCTGCCATATCTTCTTTTACTTTTTTAGTGGCAGTAGCTGTGAGCAGAAGTACTAAAGGAATATTAAGCTCTTTCTGATACGCGGGGAGTTTTAGGTAGTCAGGGCGAAAGTTGTGGCCCCACTCAGAGATACAGTGTGCTTCATCGACAACTAGCATACTTACCGGAATAGACTCAATGAACTGCCGAAAATGTTCGTTCTTAAAACGCTCCACCGACACCATCAGAATTTTACACTGGCCTGACCGCACGTCGTTCATCATTTGCTTGTTCTGCTTGGGCGTAAGCGTGGAGTCGATACTGGCTGCTGCAATGCCTTTGCTATGCAAAAATTCCAGTTGATCTTTCATTAGCGCTAGTAATGGAGAAACCACCAGAGTTAAATGTGGTAGCTGCGTAGCGACAAACTGGTAACACAAAGATTTGCCCGAACCAGTGGGAAAAATTGCTAACGTTGAATGCCCACTAAGTAGAGAATCCACCGCCTCTTTTTGCCCCTCGCGAAACGCTGAGAAACCAAAAAGCTGTTGTAAAATATTTGGGGTAGAAGACATTCTTTTTATCCATGTAGTTGATGATTTAAGTCTAACTATTTCTATCTAGTCGTACGTTGAAACAAAATATAGTAGGCAATTTGAAACTTGTTATATGGCGTTGTGGTAATAAACGCAACGATACCTGAGTCCAGTTTCAGCCTCAGTCAGTCTTTGTAGCCCCATGGCGTACTGGGAACAGAGACTGTGTTATCGATATCGAAATCAACCTGTACTTCGCGCGCAGGGCGAATCAATCGATAGCTAAAGCGGTTCGAGTAAATCATTATTTGCCACTCGTTATCGGTGGATGCTGCTATCCCAGATTCTATAAATAATGCTTTTGAGTAGGCGTCTGCGGGGAATGACTGAACTTGGGCATACCCTTCATCTACCGTGTGCCCGCCGTACATGGTAGATGAATGGAAACTGCCGTCTTTATTTCTGTGGTCGTGTTTTAACAAAAGGCCAGCGCCAGTCTTTGTTAATATCCAGGTGCGGGACGCGTCGTCACCCACATGAAAAGGTATCTGAATTTCTGAGTCTGTGCACTTTCGTACGTGCATAACAAGTTCTGCATCACCGAAGGTATTACCTACATTATCTTTACTCACCTTCCCTTGAAACGCTTTACCGCAGAGCGCTTTTATAGAATTAAAAAACGCGTCGTGGGTAGGAATTGAGACCAAAGGTGCAGCTTTACCAAACCCCACATCGCTTATTCCGATTAGTCCTAGTAAGAGGTAGATACAATGTCTTTTCATTTTTTATTCGCTATTACAGGTCGATACACGCTTTGCAGTGTAACTCATCTAAATTATCGGGTGTATCAACCATCGAAACGCATATGTATTCGAAATATAAATACTGCTGATAGTGGCGGCGTGTTAGCTTGACAATACATACAGCGTTTAATTTTTAGGGCACGAGAGTCAATATGAATAAATCTAAACAACTATTTACGCTAATTACATCAGAAGGTGAGCTTCAGGTATCGCTAAAAGAGGTAGATGTTCCAGAGCCGAAGCCGCACGAAGTGATAGTGCGTATGGAAGCATCTCCTATTAACCCGTCAGACATGTGGCCTATGTTTGGTCCAGCAAGCCTAGATAAAGCGACCTTCGATACAGATAAAAGTGCGTTGGTTGCGCCGGTGCATAAGCCTTTGTTAAATCGTATTAAGTCGCGTTTAGACCAGACGTTGCCTATCGGAAACGAAGGTGCAGGTACGGTTGTTAAAGCGGGTGATAGCCCGGAGGCACAAGCTTTAATGGGCAAAACCGTATCTATTCTTACTGGCGCAGCTTATACAGAGTATGCATGCGTGCCCGTGCAGGCATGTTTACCTCACATAGATAGCACAACGCCACAACAAGCAGCGTCGTCATTCGTTAACCCACTGACCGCGCTAGGTATGGTTGAAACCATGCGTATGGAAGGCCACAAAGCGCTAGTACATACCGCAGCGGCATCGAACCTTGGGCAAATGCTGAACAAGATTTGTTTAGAGCAGGGCGTAGAGCTTGTAAATATTGTTCGCAGCCAAAAACAGGTGGATATGCTTAAAGAGATCGGCGCGAAAGTTGTGCTTGACTCAAGTAGCGAGAATTTCAAAGCTGAACTTTATCAAGCCATAGACAGCACGGGCGCAACCCTAGCGTTTGACGCCATTGGCGGCGGTGAGCTTGTTAGCGATATCCTTACCATGATGGAAGCGTCGGGCAGTAAAGATGCAAAAGGATTTAACACTTACGGCTCTGACAGCAATAAACAAGTGTATATCTACGGCGGCTTAGATTTCTCTCCGACAATTCTAAACCGCGCTTACGGTATGACGTGGAGCATTGGTGGCTGGTTACTAATGCGCTTCTTAGGCAAGCTTGATAAGAAACGCGTAGGCGAGCTATATCAAAAAGTGGCGATGGAAATTAACACTACCTTTGCGTCGTCTTACACCAAAGAACTGAGTCTTGAGGAGGCATTACAGCCTGAGAATGTAGCGCTTTATAACGCTAAAAAGACCGGTGAAAAATATCTGATTGTGCCAAACAAAGGCTAATCAGCGCAGCGTTTAAATACAGCAATTTCAGCTAAACTTTGATTAATAAAAGGGTCTGTTGATCTTTGATGTACAAACTTCGGTTTAAAGTACATCAAAGGGCTACAGCCCTTTTTTTTATTCGCTATTATTCAGCTGCAAAGAAGCTGAAAATGATGCGAAGTAACCAGTAACCGAGATAAAAGGTATTTGAGACAACATGCCTGAAGGTCCCGAAATTCGTCGTGCTGCAGACAAAGTCGAAGCAGTAATTAAAGATACTTCCTTAGAAAAAGTAGAGTTTGGACTAGCTCAGCTAAAACCCTATGTTAAACAGCTAGAAGGCGAGAAAGTCTTGCGCATGGAAACCCGTGGCAAGGCGCTAATTACCCATTTTAGCAATGGGCTCTCTATGTATTCACACAATCAACTCTATGGCGTGTGGCATACCTGTAAACGCAACGAAATACCGGGTACTACCCGCCAGCTAAGGGTAGGGCTTCATACCGAAACACACAGTGCTATTTTATATAGTGCGTCTGACATTAGCATTTGGCCAACACAAACTATTCATGAACACCCTTTTTTACAAAGAGTTGGACCCGATGTACTCAACAATTCGGTGTCAGAAGAAATGGTATTAGAACGACTACGTTCAAAAGCGTTCTACAATCGCGCGCTAAGCGGCTTATATTTGGATCAGCGCTTTATGGCAGGACTAGGGAATTACCTTCGCAGCGAAATTCTATTTGCTGCAGGTGTTCACCCATCACTTAAACCTTCTCAGATAGGTGATGATCAGCTGCGCAGCTTGGCACATCACACCTTAGCAATATGCAAACGCAGCTATGAAACCGGTGGCTATACCGTGTACACAGAACTACGCGAAGTGCTTGAAGCAAAAGGCGTTAACTTTGAAGGTACGCGGTTTATGGTGTTCGACAGGGAAGAGCTGCCTTGTAGAGTCTGCGCCACTCCAATAAAACGCCAGACGTATAACGGGCGACGCCTTTATTGGTGTAGCCAGTGCCAGGCGATGTAATCTACCCCAATTTTTTATGTTCAATAAATAATCTGTTTGACTTATTTCCAATTACGATTAATTGTATCCGTAACTGGTTACGGAGTTTTGTGAAGTGAAGTCATTTAATGAATTGGGGCATATTGCATTAGGTACTGCCTTACGTCAGTTAGCCGCGCAGGTGTCAAAGGATGCGGAAAATACTTATGCGAAATTTGGGTTTGCGATAGAGCCAAAGTGGTTCCCCGTATTTTATGTGCTCGCGTCAAAAGGTGCTGATTCCGTTGTGAATATCGCTAAAGAGATAAATCATTCTCACGTGTCGGTGAGTAAAATCGTAAAAGAAATGAAAGCACGCGACCTAATTGAAAGTTACAAGTCGAGCGACGACTCACGGGTTACGCTGGTGGCTTTAAACAGCAAAGCGAAAGCGATGGTGCCCCAAATGAAAAAGCAGTGCGATGCCATAGACGCAGCCATGCGCGAGCTAAAAGATGAAACGGGTATAGATTTGTGGGAAGCGGTGAGCGTAGTTGAAAGGCATCTTCGATATCGCCCCATAAGTGCGAGAGTGGACGTTGACTCGTCTGATATTAAGGTAGTCGATTATGCGCCAAAGTATCGCGAGGCATTTAAATCGCTCAATGTTGAATGGATAAGTAAATATTGGGAATTGGAAGAGCCCGATTTTAAAGCGCTCGACGACCCTGAAGGCTACATTTTGAATCAGTCGGGTTTGATATTGATCGCGTTAGATAAGGGCGAACCCATAGGCTGCTGTGCACTTATTAAACAAGCTGACGATACGTTTGAGCTTGCTAAAATGGCGGTGTCTCCCAAAGCTCAAGGCAAAGGGGTAGGGCTGCTGTTAGGTAAAAGTATTGTCGAAAGGGCGAAATTGATGGGAGTAAAGCGGCTTTATTTAGAGAGCAATTCGGTACTTAAGCCCGCAATACGTTTGTATGAAAAGATAGGGTTTAAGCATATTAAGGGGGCGCCATCGCCTTACGCGAGATGTGATGTGCAGATGGAGCTTTATTTAAATAAGTAATTGTTACCGTGAAGTGCAGCGATAAGTTGTAACAGCTGTTTTTGCAAAAACGCAATATAGTCCTGACGTTCGTTTGTAGCGAAGTATTTCGGACAGTTTTGATCGAACAGCTTAAGACAGTCTTCTAAATAAGAGTTACTATAGTCACAAAATATCAAATTATTTTCAGTCATAATATTCCAAAAATTAACTAGTTATTATTTATCCCACTTGGGAGTGCAAGTAAAAGCTCGTTCCCAAACGCGGTCACGTTGGAAAGTTAGATTAACTTTATCACTTATATCATTTTACTTGTTTGCTTTATCTTTGCTTCTACCTTGGCTAACCAAATCAGCGGAATAATAATTAAAGAAGATCCTATAGCCAAGCTCAGGTCCGGTATTTCATCGAACCACAGCACCCCTACAACTACAGCACCTAATAAGCCAGTGTATTCGGCACTGGAAATTTTACTGGCTTCGATTGCTCTATATACCAATACACATATACCAGCATAAATTAGGATAAAAGTGTTGGAGCCTGTTGCCGTTAACATTGGAGTCCAGTCCCAAGGTTTGCCTTCCCATAACGCCAACCCAAGTGCGGCTGGGATACCTACTAGGTTGGTGAGCATTAAAGTTTGGAACACATTATGATGCTGAGGTAATTTACGAACCAATAAATTATTTACAGCCATAGTCAATGCGACGACAAGGGCGGCAATCGCTGCCCAATTAATTTGTGTTGGTTTAACCACGATAAGTACGCCGATAAAACCCAAAACAGCAGCAGCAATTGAGTGGCTAGTCAGCTTTTCCTGAAACAATATCATGGCTAACGGCAGCATAAGCAAAGGCGCTGTATAGAAAATAGCATTTACGGTAGCTAACGGCAGAGCGCCCAGAGCGAATACCATAAATATTGCCCCTAATAACCAAATGTGGCCACGTATAAAGTGCCATTTGAGGCCAGCGAAGAGGCTTTGTTTATTACTGAGTAGACAAAATGGAAGTAAAATCAGCACTGCGGTCAATTGACGAAATAATACAAATTGGTATGTGGCAGTATCTGCTGGCAGAGTTTTTATCAAAGCGTCAGAAAAAACCCCAATTATATTTCCGATGATAAGTAATGTCATCGCGAGTCCGACAGTTATTTTGGGCATTTCATTACTCCTGCTACATTCTAGAAAATGTCAATGGAACTGAATTAATAGAGTTACGTTTGTAAAACGGTTATATGATTAGCGTATTCCATACCTTATATGATGTATAATGTTTAAAATGCTTTTAGTATGAGCTAAATTTATAATGAAGTTGCCTCCTTTACGTGCCCTGCAATGCTTTGAAGCTGTTGCGCGACTTAATAGCTTTTCCAAAGCTGCTGAGCACCTCAATGTGACTCAAAGTGCGGTTAGTCACCAAGTTCGATTACTCGAAGACTATTTGGGTGAAACTCTGTTTAACCGACAGGGGCGTTCTTTTTCCTTGACTAAGGTCGGGGAACGTTACTTTGAAGAAGTGACTAACTCATTAGGAAATCTATCAAATGCCAGTCAAATGATACGTCACGGGAAATCAGGCAATCTTCGTTTGGCTTTATATAGCTCTGTGGCGGTGAACTGGTTGATACCGAAGTTAGAAGATTTTAGATATCAGCACCCAGAAATAGAAATAACTTTAAATATGGTCGGGGATCAACCGGATTATAATGACCAATTTGCGGATTGTTTTATTACAACGAATCCACCGGAACGTAACTTTGTCAATCAATTCATGTTTACTGAAAAACTTTATCCAGTGTGTGGAAAAAAGCTTTGGCAGCAGTTAAGAAATAAGCCTCTACCTGATTCATTATGGCAACACCCGTTATTATCAGTACAATACTCAGATACAAATGAAAGTCTTGGTGACGACTGGTTACGTTGGTGTATGAGTGGTAAATTTGAATTACCTAAAGATGTCAAAATTAATCAATTTAGTCATGTCTTACTTGCCGCTGAAGCGGCTCGATATAATTTGGGAATTACCCTCATTAATAATTACATGATGGATGATCAGGATCGCCAGCAAAGTCTTGTGCGCATACCTATGCACGAGCTTATTACCGGAGATAACTTCTATTTTGTCTATAAGGAAACACGAGCTAGGCAACCTGATATTATGAAATTAGGTCGTTGGCTTAAACAGCAGTGTTATGAACTGGAATCAGCTTAGCTATTTAAATCAGAGTTGAAGGTGAATACACTTATTCAGATAAGTTGCCACACAACACCACGGTCACTGTTTTGGTTTAACTGGAGGTTCGATACTGTTGCCAAAACGGATAACTCTCGGCTTTCAATAAAATAATAAAAAGCTGAGACGCATTCAGTCCATTCTTGCCAAAAGACGAGTGTGCGCCTTGTTAACCGCACACTCAAATTTTCACTTAAATATTCACTCAAAAACTCTCAGGCACAGAAAGTATCATTACTTTCTTTGTGAGTAATAATGCTGCTCTCTGCCTTCATCTCTTCAATATGAACCATGGTTTGCTGTTTTAAATCGTTGAGCAATGCCTGAAAAAATTCAAGCTGCTCATCGTTCATATAGTCGTCTTCACTGGCGGCAAGAAGCGATTCTTTAGTCAACGTTTTACTCATTTCAGCTCCACTAAGACTCGATGAAACCAGCCAAAAACCTGATTATAGTGTGTCTCGCCATACAAACGCAGGAATTGTTTTGTATGCTGATCCTTCATGTTCGAAAGCGCCGCTATCCGTTATTCTAAAAACGCTTTGTCTAACGTTATGCCACAATCGCGGACAATACAGTTTGGCCATTCAACGAAGTTAGACGGTATTACCGGTGAATTCATGAGGCCTCCTGTTAGTCAATTTTGGTTTTAAGCCCTCTGCGAATAAGCAGAGCATCTGTTGTTGGCGCTTTTCCTCGGAATGCTTTATAAGACTCCATCGGGGGACGAGAATTGCCGGTAGATAAGATTTCCTTTCTATATTTCATACCGTTTTCTAACTTTAATCCGCCGAGTTCTTGCATATAAGCAAAGGCATCAGCAGCTAAAATTTCACTCCACATATAGGCATAGTAGCCAGCGGAATAGCCGCCACCCATTGAATGTGCAAAGAATGCTGACTTATAACGAGGTGGTACATAAGACAAGCCAACATTATGTTTATCGAGAGCTTGGGCTTCAAAGGCTTGGACATCTTCAGGCGCCTGCTCGGCAGAGATAGAATGCCACTCCATATCAAGCAGTGCCGCAGACATATATTCCAATGTGTCATAACCCATATTGAATGTACGTGAACGAATCACCTTTTCCAGCAGAGCGTCTGGAATAGGCTCTCCAGTTTCATAGTGCTTGGCATAGTTTGCAATAACTTCAGGGTGGGCTGCCCAGTCTTCTTCGAAGGTAGAAGGGAACTCTACATAGTCTCGCGAGACAGATGTACCGGCCAACGTTGGGTAATTTACGTCTGACAGCATGCCGTGAAGTCCGTGACCCATTTCATGGAACATGGTAGTCACATGATCGTAACTGACTAATGTAGGCTCGCCATCAGGCGCTTTGTTTATGTTCATTACATTAACCACAACAGGCTTTTGCGAGAGCAATTTCGACTGTCCTACGAACGAACTCATCCAAGCTCCACCGCGTTTACCTTTGCGAGAAAAGTAGTCGGCATAAAAAATCGCTAAACTGTCACCATTTATATCAAACAGCTCGTAAGCCTTTACATCAGGGTGGTAAACCGGCAAATCTGGACGGGGCTTGAAGCGCACTCCGTACAATTTATTCATAGTGAAAAATACGCCATCTTCAAGCACGCGATTAAATTCGAAGTATTGTTTCACCTCGTTTTCATCTAGCTCGTATTTAGCTTGTCTTACCTTTTCTGCGTAGAAAGCCCAATCCCAAGGTTTTAGTTCGAAGTTATTACCTTCCGCTTCAATCATTGCTTTAATGTCAGCGGCTTCTTTTTCAACGTTTTTAAGTACAGCGGGCACCATACTGCCTAGCATGTCGTATACAGCGCTTGGCGAACCGGCCATTTGTTTGTCTAGGCTGTAGGCCGCCCAGCTATCAAATCCAAGCAATGCTGCTTTTTGTGCGCGCAGTCCTGCCAATCGGCTAATAATTTTGGTGTTGTCGTATTCCCCAGATTGGTTTCGGTATGCTGATGCTTCCCACACTTGCTGGCGAAGTGCTCTATTTTCTAGTGAAGTAAGGACAGGTTGACGAGTAGTGTTCGTGATACTTAGAAGATACTTGCCTTCTTTATCAGCAGCTTTAGCAGCATCTGATGCGGCCTTTATTTGGCGCTCTGACATCCCTGACAGCTGCTCTACGTCATTCACTACCACCGCAATTTCAGATGACTCTGCCAGTAGGTTTTGAGAAAACTGCGTGGTTAAGGTTGAATGTTCTTCGTTTATTTCACGTATCTTCTGTTTATCTGATTCATTGAGTTTAGCGCCAGCGCGAACAAAATCAGAGTAATACACTTCGAGTAGTCGGGTTGATTCAGTATCTAACTCCAACTCGTCGCGCTGGTTGTATAGTGTTTCAATACGCTTAAAAAGCGCACTATTTAAATTAATGGTATCGCTGTGAGCCGCCAGCTTTGGCGCTAGAATTTTTTGGATTTCTCTGCGTTCAGGCGAGCTATCTGTTCCTACTAAGTTGAAAAATACTCGGCTAGTTCTGGCGAGTAAACTTCCGCTTTTTTCAAGCGCTAGCAACGTATTGTCGAAGGTGGGAGCGTCAGGGTTAGACGCTATTTTTTCTACTTCTTGTAAGTGCTGTTCCATTCCTTTTTCAAATGCAGGAATGAAATGCTCGTCCTTTATCAAATCAAATTGCGGCGCGCCGTAAGTCAGTGAACTTGCCATAAATAAAGGGTTCGTCTGCTCTGCTTTTACTGAGTCAGTCTGCGTTGTAGCAGTCTTATTCATTGTTGACACCTGTTCGGTGCAGCCTGTTGCCAAAAGTATAGAAGATATCGTGGCTGAAATAAGGAGCTTTTTCATAGGGTTCCTAAATTTTTAGGGTAATTAACTGTCTGTGAGTGTAATGTTATGTTGTAACAATTGTCAATTGTGAGAAAGTGCGAAGAAATTAAAGGAAGCGATAGAAGTGCTGCTGGGTTACGCCTTAACTAGCGGTCTACTAGTCTTCTTTGCATAAAGCTTAGTGTGCTTCTCGTTTTACAAACATGAACACTAACATCACGTTTAAGCCAAATATAGCAATGCACAACGACCCAATAGTGGCATCTCTGAAGCTAAAGAATTGAGCCACGGTGCCTGCGCCAATGGTGCCTAGCATCATACCCACCCGAGTGGCGTTTGAATAAAACGCTGAAGTAAAACCTGTCAAATCAGGCGCTTGTTGTTGCAGCAAGGTCAATCCAATACCGGCATATAAACCGTAGAATAGGGCATTTAATATTTGAAGCGTTAACAGTTCCCAACTCGCTTGAGAGAAATATACGCCAACGTAAAAGCAACAGCCGAAAATAAATGCCACAGCCATGATACCCGCAGGTGGGAACCGTCGGGCTAATTTGGCTGCTAGCAGCATGGTTGGTATTTCAAGGGCGGCCACAACCCCCATCATTAACCCAGGCAAATTTTCAGGTAACCCCAGTTCATTCATTACGTACAAAGGCATGGATGATAAATACATGACATTGCCTGCCATTCCGGCAAGTATGGCTAACCCCACAAGCCAAAACGGCAGTGATAGCGAGCCCTTTAGAGTAGTGTTGAGTGAGTGTTGATTGGCTTTTTGCCCAGGCACAACTTTAACCACAAAAAGCGTCGCAACAACCACGCACGCTATAGCCACAGAAAAGGACGCTGCGAAGCCAAAATTGGCAACCAGCGTAAATGCCAGCGGCGGGCCTACCACCCAAGCGAGAGAGATGGCCGCGCGAACTTTTGAGTTAAATGCGGCTAAGTGCGTATTTCGGTGAATCCGATCGGTCGTTTCGGTTTTATCCGATCACTTTTTCATCTTCTTTTTCGTCCCTGCCAGTTTTACCTTAAGTGATCGGAT
>NZ_JAKRFB010000068.1:0-16043 GCF_022348315.1 Alteromonas sp. MmMcT2-5
CAGGGCTGTTCCGTATTAAATGTACGATATTTACCTAATTTGCCACACTTATAAGTAGTAACCCACCTCCGCAGCCATTTATTGGTGTGGTCTACAGAGAATTATGTCTTTTTAGAGGGGAAAATCCCTAGAACCCCCATTTCGGAGGTAACATGGAATTGAAGATTTTTGAGAATGGCATTCAAAGCCATAACCAAGTGATACACCGCGCACTGTTGAAGAACGGCCTGTATGTTATGCATGAGAAAGGCTACAGCTACACGGTCGGAATGAAAAATATTGGTTCGCCAGATCTGATTCTGTTCGGGCAATCTTCGGAAATAGCTGATGAGATGTTCCAGGTGATTTTTCAAGCTGTTCAAATGGGGCTGTTGATTCTTGATCAGGTGAAAAGCATTGATCATATCTTTGAGCCTCAACCGCAGCTCAAACACTTTTCGGATATGGAAAAGCGTAGGCATTTCTTCGCTGCACGTACTTACTATGGCTCGTGGGATTTCAACGTGCTTAATGTTTCAATGGATTTCCACTAGGAGAGGTGCATGGCTATTGGTAAACAAAGAATGACCTCTTCCTATTCAGTTATCCTGGATACCTACACGTTCATTCTCATCAAAGATAATGATGACCCAGATGTTGCGTCTGTGACTAACGCCGCAGATTATACGGTTGAATCGTTGGCTCAGCTCTATGATCTATCCAATCGACGGATTGTATATCAGGACACTATGGGGTTCTAGGGATTTTCCCCTCTAAAGTAACATAAACCGCCATACTCATTATATTTAAAGGCTTACAAAGGTGGGTTACTTCTCCAAAGTATGGCAAATTATGAGGTTAACAACCCCTTAAACTTAACGTAATTCCTATGGCTATAAAAAACGAACTCTCAATTCTTACCAAAGCTGAGCAGCTTGATCTATATTCTCCGCCGCTATTATCACTTGAACAACAACGATTGTATTTTACGCCAAACGAGATCGAGTTAACAGAGTCGAAAAGCATTCGCCTAAGAAGCCACCGATGCTATTTCATTGCGTTATTAGGGTATTTTAAGTCTAAGCCTGTCATTCTTTCACCTAGCTTTAACCTCATCTTTGACGATATGCAGTTTATTTCAACGCAAGTTCAAGGAGGCAAAGGGATCAGGCCTTTCAGCATAAATAAGATGCAGCGTGACCGTATTTATCAAAGAATACTGAGGTTACTAAACTATCAGAAATGGGAAGAAAGTCTGCACTTATTGCACTTTGAAGAAGTTGGTGACGAGGAAAAAGCAGCAATAACTCGACAAGTATCACCCGTTGCATGGCAGAATATTAATCTGAGCGGCACTTATCAGTTCGCTAGTAACCGCAAACTACCTGATTTACAGGAAATAACTAGGCCTATTGTTGAAAATGAAGTCTAAAATGAAAGGTAACCCAGCTCCACAAGCCATTAACGGCGAGGTTTGTAGCGATTTATGTTACTTTAGAGGGGAAAATCCCTAGAACCCCAAGATGGTATTTTATGATGTTGAGTGAGCCTTGACGAAAGTATGAGCAAAATAACGACCGTGTTGAGGTACGAGACATCACCAACTGTTTTTGCTACGACTTAAATACTTTGTATGTGTTTTGTTCTAAATATTGAGAGGACTTATTTACTGCAATCCGCAATTTTTTTGCCACTTCAATCACTACTGATAACACTTGCTCACTAAAACATTATTATTTAAAAATAACCTCAGTAAAATGTGGATTATTAATTAATACTTCTAGTTTATATATTCCATCCAATTCAATCAGTATGTCCGTTTCGTTAGTATTCAGCTTGATGCACTCGTTACGACTGTGATTACGCAATACATCAATAGCAACACCTTTTATAGATTCGCCCACTTTCATCGTTAATTTAACCGGATAACGGAACAAACAAACTATTTCAATATAATCATATTCACTACAACTAATCATAAGACTCACCTCTGAAAATGGATTACTTACCGTGAGGCTGATTGACAGTTATTGCAATAACCTCAAAAACACAAAACTCCCCCATAACGGACTATTACTTGCAGGCTTTAATGGAAGCGCTAGAGATAAAAGGCTGCAAGTAACTTCCCCAGCGCAGCTAGTTTATGGGCTTGTTAGTTAATTAAGACCTAAAAGTGATCCCCCATTTGCAGTTAATTAAGAGCCGCTTCAAAATCTTCTAGAGCTTGCTAGGAGGCCAACTTTCAATGATTAAAAGGGGTGACTCTACAACGCAAATGTTATCCCAAATTGGATCAATCTAATCTTCAATTCAACAGTTACAACCTGAATGCCATTCCGATCCAAAAAATTACTATAAATTGCCTTTTTTGATTAGCTAAACAAGTATATTGCCAAAATAACACTACTAATTGCTGTAAGTAATATTACAACCGCGGACATTTTAGAAGCCGAGTCTAATTCTTTGCCAAATCCAAGATCGCGTAGCATATGATTTACGCCTGAAATAGCATGAAAGCTTAGCGCTGTTAAACCACCCCAAAATATGACCCTTACAAACCAGTTTTCAAAGTAGTTGGTTGCTAGTTGAAAACTGTCTTCTGACTGTAAACTGATAACAAACATGTACATGACAAGGGGAAGGAATAGTATTAAGAACACCCCAGTTACTCTGTGTGTAAATGATTCATATGCCGTGATAGGAGCTTTTATTTTTAGCAGGTTAAGAAATACAGGTCTTTGTTTTTTATTCATTTAGATTGCCTTGGGAATGGATGCGCACATGTAGGAGTTTTTAAAAACTAAAATATATCCTCGAGGATTGCAATCGTTATTCCTTGCAGATAGCTGATTTGAACAGATACATACTTGTTTTTCATATGACAACAGCGATCACGGCAAGAGCATAAATGTTTAATTATCACTCAATTGAGTTGCACCCCGCTAAAAATATAGCCTCAAGGTAGTCAGTATCCATTGCGGCCATACGTTGTTTACGCCTAACACTGGCTTTTCTGCTGGTATCGATCTTTATCATGTTAACCCCGATGTGCCGTAAACGGGCAATATTCTCTGCTCCGTCGCCACGGTATATCTGACAGTTATCCTCTCTCATCGCAGTATCCAAGACCCAATGTAGGTTATTTTCGATACCCCAATGTCCGCGTGCCGCTTTACCAAATTGCTCTGTCGTTAGCTTTGTAGAGCTGATGTAATAGCGGTATTCCAGTGACGCCTTTTTACCATCATTCTGGTAGTTTATCGCCATACCAATACAGGTTAAATTTGCCTAATCAGGGTATGCCTCGGCGAAATCTCCTGCGTCTTGCACATGATATTCCCGCGCTTCAACACGGCCATGCCCTTTCTCAATATGGAGCCCAGTGGCTGTATCCACAGAGGCGAATGCCGCCTTGATGCTTTCATACAACCGCTTCTGGTTGCCCTTGACCGCAATCAGGTAATCCGCCCCTTTATCGACGATTGTCTTGGTTATTTTGTGTTGGCAACCCATCGCATCAATGGTGATAAGGCAGCCTTTAATATCTAACAAATTGAGCAAATCAGGAATGGCGGTGATTTCATTTGACTTCGCGTCTGTCTTAATCTGCCCCATAACCACGCCATTTGCGGTAGCAAAAGCGCTGACCATGTGAATTGCAGATTGACGATCATGGCGAGCATAGGAGCTGCGCAAGCGTTTACCATCCACCGCGACCACTTCACCCTCGCTCAGTTTTACCACCTCTTGCATCCAACGTATAAAGCTGGACTGCAATGCGCTGGGCTCTATCCTTGAAATAATGCGAGCTATCGTATCGTGCACGGGTAACCCTTCTTTGAATAAACCTAAGCCCTGAAGCCAGCTTAGCCTTGCTTTACCAAAATCTTCAATATCCTCCCAGCCTTCACAACCCGTGATGATGGCGCAAATAGATAAGAACAATACGTCGTAAAGGGGGTAGCTTAATTTAGCCGTTTGGCGTGGGTCTTTTACATCAGCGAAGTACTGGGCAAATACATCGATTGTCATAGTTGGACTCCCAAAAGGGAGTTTAAGATCACAGCTAAATCAGATCGTCAAATCGGGCTAAATGATCATAGTCGCTTAAAATTCGTTCGCGATCTCGCCGTGCACCAGTGATTGAGCAATAATTGGTGGACTATTGTCGGCCTTGCTTAATTTTTGGTTATCATTACCTTCAAAGCGAAAGATAGAAGGTCTAACACACATGGTCTTTGTTAGACTAGGTGTTTGTCGACAAATTTTGCAATGACAAGATAAAAAAGTTGTTTCGGGTCATAAATATTTCTTAAGTCATGTCCGTTAATGCTAATTAACGTGCATACAATTAGTAAAACAGTTAGCTGATGGTGTTTCAACGGCTCTCTGCAAGTGGATGGCTATGCCGGTTATGCACAAATTGAAGCTACTTTAGCTGGCAGCTAGGCACATGCACGTCCTACTGTTTCTTTAAATGTTTTTTTGCAGGCTCCGATACTGAATGAATATGCAGTATTCTAGCAATTCATCAGAAGAAACTTTTCTTAATTTCCTGTAGCCGGTCATAAATCAGAGGTGGATAGTTTGCATGATATTCACCGCACTCTGGGCAAGTTTCTTGCTTTAGGTGCGCTTGATTGTCGAGATCTTGATAAGGAAAAACGCTGAAGAGAAGTTCGTGCTGCATAAGCGTTTTATAAAAACTCTTATGATAAGGTGCAATCTCGCTGTCTTTGATTTTGTCGAAATATAGGTCAACGCTGTTCAAAATGCTCATAATTTCTTTAACCCCGTCGAACCTTAAAATGTCGTCATCTTTGTGAATATCAACATCTAAGCTCTCTAGATCCTCAATGAAACATTTAATCGCTCGCCGGGAATGCAAAAGGATCATTTGCGACTTGCCATCAATCATCTTTTCCTGATCGTAGCTAAAATTTTTAATGTTTCTTTCGACGAACATATAAAGTTCGTGAAGCTGATTCAACTCGTGCCTCAGTTGCTCCTTCGTATATTCCTTTTCGATTTGCTGATGGAGGATGCCATTAGCGTCAATCTGAGCTTTTAACACCAGAAAGAGAAGCACTGAACCCAGAATTTGTAGAAATGGGCTTGAAATACCTCCAAGAGCATCTCCTATTTCGCCATACCCTTTCAAATATTGCAGCGGAAGAAGAGGTGCAAACAAAGGGATAAGCAGGCAAGCCGCACCACCAATGACTATGACCCAGAAAGCTATTTTGGTAACAGGAGAGTTATAGATATTCATTTTTACACCTTTTTAGAATTTTCTTTTCTGTACGCGCTAGGAGTTTTGCCAATTTTTTTCTTAAACAACTTTTGAAAGTGTTCATGTGCCGGATACCCAATGGCTTCACTCACTTCGGGAACAGACTTACCGGATTCTTTAAGCAGCTGCTTTGCTTTTTCAAGCCGACAATAGGTTAAATAATCAAGAGGTGTCATGCCTGACAGCTCCTTAAATTTGACGCTGTAGTTCGTACGCGACATCCCCGCAATCCCGGCGAGATCGTCAAGACCCCATTTTTTATCGAGACTATGATGAATAGCTTCCAAGGTTTTGCTGAGTTGCGGATTTTCGATCAGTTTGAAGAATCCAGCATTTTTATTGGATTTGTACATGTGGATTCTTAACGCTTGCACGAAGATAATTTCGGTCAGCTTTCTGACTAACGTGTTGCTTCCAGGAAGCCCTGATTTTGCTTCCTGCTCTATAATACTTAAAAGCATGGCAAGCCAAGGCGAGTGGGAGTTATCAGCACTCTTGATATGCACGACATATGGCAGCGAATTTAAGAATGGATGATCGGGTCCGCCATTAAAACAAAAATGTCCGCAAACGACGTTGGCTTTGAGCTTGCTCTGATCACCGTATTCCAAAACTTGAGCTTCGGTGAGGTTGGCTTTAGCTCTAAATTCGACCGCAGGCTCGGCCTTGATTTTTGGTGCACTGGCCATGGTGTGCTCCATCCCTTTGAAAAAGATCAAAATATCGCCCTGCTCCGCCAATGCTTTAAGTTTAAGTTTTGGCACCTCATACCAAAACTCGCCATGAGTCACGATGTGAAATCTCGCTAGATTCTCTTCCTGCGGGAGGCTGATGCCCCAGTCTCCCGCAAATGAGGTTCTATACCAGTAGCTGCTAGTAAGCTCTACCTTATCTAAAATTTCACTGAGAACATCCATATATAGCTCCTACGTAAACTGTCCAATAGGTCATGTTATACGAACTATTGAACATATTATATCTATTTTACATACTGTAAAGTCAGTCTAATCAGTAAGTGGATGAAAACTAAGGAGGCTTTATGAAACTAGATTATGTGATCGTTGCCGGAGGGTGTTTTTGGGGTCTCGAAGACCTCCTTAGGAGTCTGGACGGTGTGACGTCAACGAAGGTGGGCTACTCTGGCGGAGATTTTGATGATCCTACCTACGCCGATATTATAACAGGGAAAACGGGGCACGCCGAAGCGGTTCGCGTGGAATACGACCAAGACGAAATATCTCTCGAAGAGATTCTACATTACTTTTTCAAAATCCATGATCCGACTACGAAGAATCGCCAAGGAAATGATGTTGGCACTTCGTATCGCTCGGCAGCGTTCTATCGTGACGATGCACAGAAAGCGATTATCGAAAACGTGATTGATGAGGTCAATGAGATCGGTCGCTTCGAGAATCCCGTGGTCACGACGGTAGCCTTGGAAAAAGAGTTTTATGACGCTGAGGAGTATCACCAAAACTATTTGAAGAAGAATCCCCACGGGTACACGTGCCATTTTGAGAGAGATTAAACCATGAATCAAACGAAAGAGGAAAAAATGAAAGAACTTAAGAACGTTGTCATCTACACAAAAGACCATTGTCCGTTTAGTAAACGCGTGAAGGAGTACTTAACTTCTGAAAAAGTTGATTTTAAACAAATTCGCGTGGATGACGATCCCAAGACTTATGATGAGTTGAAGAAAAAAACCAACCTTCAAACTGTTCCGCAAGTTTTTGTGGATGGAAAATTCATTGGTAGCGCGACTGACTTCTTCGCGTGGATTGATAGCTAAAGAACAAACCCAAAAATAAAGGAGCAAATTTATGTTCAACTGGGAAAGCATTAACAACTATCTCGATAACGGCACTCCCGCTCCTCCTAGAAAAGTAGAAAAGAGCGAGGAAGAGTGGAAAAAAATTCTGACGCCCGCTCAATTTAATGTCATGCGGAAGAAAGGCACCGAGCGCCCTCACACTGGGGAACTCTGTTCATTTTATGAGGCAGGACGGTATGCCTGCGCGGGCTGCGACACCGAACTCTTTGACTCGAACGTTAAGTTTGATTCGGGAACAGGTTGGCCGAGTTTTTCTGAGCCCGTCGCCGACAACGTAATTCAATATGAACTGGACACGACTTACGGACGAAGAATCGAAGTGCTATGCAATGTGTGCGAAGCCCACTTAGGGCACGTTTTTCCAGACGGTCCTGAGCCCTCTGGGGCTCGATTCTGCATCAACTCGGAGTCGTTGAAGTTTGTAGAGTAATTTTAGAAAATGGAGGGGGTCGTGGGGATTAAGCTGTTCGGTCATAAGGACTGCCACAAAACCAAGATTTACCAGTCGTACTTGAAAGAAAAAGGAATCGAGTTTGATTTTTTAGATGTTCACGAAGACGACGCGGCAGCTGATGAACTGCGATCCCTTTATACTACTGGAAAGTTAAATTTCCCGACAATACTGGTTGGGACAAAGAAGCTGAGAAACCCCAAGTTCAAGGATCTCGACAAGTGGTTGGAAGCTTCGATGAAATAACGAGATCTTTTTTTTGAGGATTGTAATTAGCTTAGTAAGGAGTCAGATCAATGATTATAGCAGTTTTCCGCAGTCGTGTTGCCAAGGAGCACGGTGGGGAGTTTGAAAGAAGATACGCCGAGATGTCCGCGCTTGTCGAAGCCATTCCTGGTTACGGAAGCCATGAGCGGTTTTCTTCTCCTAACGGTGAAGATGTTCTAATTGTCGAGTTCCTTACCAGAGAAGCTTTCGATGCTTGGGATAAGCATCCCGAACACAAAAAAGCCAAGATGCTTGGCAAAGACTACATTTTTGAATCGTACGACGTGAAGGTCGGAGAAGTTTTTGAACGGCACACAAAGCCGGAGGTGAAATTATGAAAACGAGAACTACTTATGTCGTAGGTGGCGTCCGTATTCCATTTATGAAATCAATGACTGCCTATCGAGATGTCACCACGCCAGAGCTTATGACCGCTAGCCTGAAAAGTTTAGTCGAAAGATATAACTTAAAGGGCAAAGTCGTGGGTGACGTGGCTCTGGGTGCACTCATGCAAAGTTCGGCCAACTGGAACTTTGCGCGTGAAGTTGTTCAGGCTTCTGGCTTACATCCGAATACGCCAGCATATAACGTGCAGCGGGCTTGCGGTACCAGTTTAGAAACTACGATTCAGATCGCACACAAAATATCCAGCTACCAAATCGAGAGCGGTATTGCGGGCGGCGTGGATAGCAATAGCGACTTGCCAATTATGGTGACTCGTTCGTTCTCGCAGAAGCTCGTTGCATTGAATTCGGCCAGAACACTCGGCGAGAAACTAAGAATCTTTTTGAGCTTTAGGCCGAGCGATTTAAAACCCGTGCCACCCGCCGTCGTTGAACCGCGAACAGGGAAGTCAATGGGTGAACATTGTGAGTTGATGGTCAAAGAATGGAAAATTTCCCGGCAAGAGCAAGACGAGCTGGCTCTGGCAAGCCATCTGAACGCCGCGAAAGCGTACAAAGACGGCTTTTATGCCGATCTCGTTTTTCCATTTTTAGGAAAAAGTACGGATGGAATCATGCGTGGCGATACGACTTTAGAGAAGTTGGCAAAGCTAAAGCCAGCATTTGATCGATCCGAAAAAGGAACTCTGACGGCAGGCAACTCGAGTTCACTCACGGATGGCTCGTCCACCGTTCTTTTGGCTTCCGAAGAAGAGGCTAAAAAGAATAATTGGCCGCTGTTGGCCAAGATTGTGGATTCTCATACTTCTGCCGTGGATTACGTCGCTGGCGAAGGTTTGCTCATGGCTCCAACTGTGGCGGTCAGTGAATTATTGAAGCGAAACGGCTTAAAGCTTCAGGATTTTGATTTTTACGAAATTCACGAGGCGTTCGCTGGACAAGTGCTCTGCACGATGAAGGCGTGGGAGTCTGCTGAATACTGCAAAACACGTTTGGGACGATCAGAGCCTCTCGGAAAAATTGACCGCTCGAAGCTAAATGTCCGTGGAAGTAGCATTGCCCTTGGGCATCCGTTTGCGGCTACTGGCGCTAAGATCGTCGGAGTTTTAGCAAAGATACTGCACTCAGCTGGTCCTGGAAAACGTGGCCTTATCGTCGTTTGCACGGCGGGAGGAATGGGAGTGGCTACAATTCTTGAAAGTTAGGAGAAAAATATGTCGGATCTAAAAATGAATAAAGAAGACGGTGTTGAAAGCTATGAATTTGCAACCCCTGAAGCAATCGAAGAAGCATTGAAAATCGGGAAGCTTAGTCAAACGGTTTTCGGCATGGGTTGCTTTTGGGGACCGGATTCTAATTTTGGAGGGACGCAGGGAGTAGTGCAAACACGTGTTGGCTACGCTGGAGCATCAACTCTGGATCCGAGTTACCGCAACATCAACGGACACGCCGAAGTCGTCAGAGTGATCTACGATAAAGACCAAATCAGCTACAGGGAACTTCTTGGAAGTTTTGAATCATGGTCTGTTCATGGTAGAAAGCAGGGCCAGTATCGCCAGATACTTTTTGTTTTTGATCTGGAGCAAAAACAAGTAGCTGAAGAACTGATTCAAGCGATTGGAAAGGAGAAATCTCCCGAGGTGATTGAGGCCGGAGAACAAAATGGTTATTTTTGGCCCGCCGAAGATTACCATCAAAAGCATCGTCTTCGCAGAAACAAACAGCTTGTAAGTCTTGCAGAAGTAGATTTCGGTCCTCGCTGGGATGAACATCTGTATTTTACTAAATTAAATAGTACCGATAGAAAAGGCTTCAGTCTCTCAAGCTGGCTAAAAAAGTTGTCTCCGGAAATGCAGAAAGCTTACCGAATCGGTTAATCTGAAATTGCAGCTGGCTAAAGAACTCTATTTTCTATATGTAAAGAATGTGACGATCTCCTTCACATGGAGTCCAAGAGAGCATAAAAAATCTGTGTAAGTCGCATTACCCATGTATTTGAAAGGAATAAATAATGCCAATATCAGACCAGCTTATCGACCGAAGCAAGACCTCAGTTTTTATGAGGTCTTGAGATCAGCGCAGCATGAACAGATCTCTTACAGTGTGGCGAACACACTGGTTTGATTGCGGCCTTGGGTTTTAGCTTTGTATAACATCTGATCGGCGACTTCGAGCAACTGCTTTTTGTCGTCAAATAAATCAGCGCTGGCCAAACCTATGCTGACCGTTAATTGTCGTAATAACCACTCATGGTTAGCCACTACCAGCCTTAACTTTTCCAGTGTTTTATTTGCGGACGCTGTGTCTGTGCCTGGCAGGATCAGCACAAACTCTTCACCACCATAACGGGCGAAAAAGTCATAGTTCCTGCTATGGCGCTGAAACAGAGCCGCGACTTGACTCAGTGCCTCATCTCCTGCGGCATGACCATAGCTGTCGTTAAAACTCTTAAAGTGATCAATATCAATCAATGCCAGTACAAAAGATTGTCCTGTTCTTTGCCAGCGAGCAAATTCAGCTTCAAACTTGAGGTCAAAAGCTCTTCTGTTGTTCACCCCTGTCAGCGCATCCGTCATGCTGGTATTATGTAATTGTTCGCCGACTTTTTTCAGCTCCAGTATGGCGATCACTTGTCTGGACAGAGCCTGCAAAGAGCTTATCTGCCGCTGGTTCAGCTGCTTAGGAACATGATCATAGACACAAATAGTACCAATCACTGCACCTTCGGGATCAATCAGCGGCGAGCCAGCATAAAATCGGTAGCCAGGTCCTGAAATCACCATAGCATTGGTACTGAATCTGTGATCTAAAGTAGCGTCAGGGACCACCATTACCGCATCAGGTGTTTCCATTGCATACACGCAAAAGGACTCTTTAATTAATACAGAGGTACGCGAAATACCAACTTTTGCAATTAGATTCAGCTTTGTGTCATCGGTTCGCGTCACCATAGCCACTGGTGCATCACAGATATAACACGCCAGTTCAGTGATATCCCGCAGGTTCTGATCTGCTTCAGCAGGTGCTTTTAGTGTGGTTTCTGCACTAGCTGTTTGAGCTAAACTAAAGGTCATGTACTTCTCCGTTTTTCTACTGCATTTTTCAAAGATCCTGCATAGAAAAATGAATTAAATCGTTGATTTAACTCTAGCATAGATCTGTCAGACTTGAAGTTATCTCTGTAGCAATGGTATTGTTTTGTACAATATTCGCCTGCTTGATTTGAGTTTTAGCTGTATTTATAAACTTTTGGCTTTTCCGGTCGCAGGCTCTATAATTTGCTCGTTTAAATCCAACTCTTCGTCTAACGTCATCTATTTAGTGTGCATGCGGCCTCCGGAGCATTTTCCGTGGCTTATTTTACCGAAGCATCGGGATTGCTAAATAGAGCTGAACGCTGTAATGCGCTTTCGAACTGAGCTTTCCGTAACTTCGGCATTAGTTCATGTACCTTGCTTACTGGATGTTGGTTGACGCGCAGCAGCACGTCCGTCAGATAATCGTAAACGTTAATAGCAGTGTTGACCTTGCTTTGAATGACGCCAACATGCTTAGCACCAAGCTCCGTTCAGCAGAATCACAGCCAGTTTTTCAGTTATCCCAAGTGTCACTCTCAGATTAAAGGCCGCCATACCGGATGTAGTGCCAACAAGAAAACTAAAACACAACTTCGCTGATCATCGCTGAGTGTTTATAAATCGTCTCCCATCACCGGTATCGATAAGCAGATAAGCCTGGTTATGCCATTAGCAGTTCTTGAAGCATTCCTGCTTTCAATGTCGTCAACGTGATCACGATTTGAGTTGAGATAACCACTCTGTTGCTGAAGACTCTCAGTTAATTGCCACTCACCAGATTCAAGAACAGCACCCGCTAACTCGGCACATACTGTTGCAAAACCATAAAGCGCTTGATTATCGCGGGTAAAACGCAGCGGCATCGTCTGGCCTTTTACAAGAAGGGACCATTCCAAAACTCTGTACTTACCTTTTAATCGGTTACTGACAAAAATAGTTATACTTGTACCGCTGGCGCCAACAACTAAAAAGCTCGTGATAGCTAGTCCTATCAGAGACCATAACTCTGGTTTCCCACTTAGTAACAGTGGATTAGGCAAATGACTCCTCAAAACGAGATCAGCACCAAGGGTCAGCGCTGTTTTATACACTGCTTGTTCTAATAATGGAGTTGCATTGACCAGTGACGCAACAGCATCACAACTATAAGGTTCTAGAACTGCCGTAGCTCTCAACCATTCTGTTTCATGGGCAATCGCCAACAAATTTGACCAAATTCGAACCAGTGCCGCTATATGAATGGAGTTTTCATCAGTCAGGACGGTTTGATTAAGCTGCTTATCCAGTTCCTGATGCCAGTATTGGTATTGGCTTGTCAAAAGTACAAACAACTCAGATTGAAGCAACTTATTATTAGTTACCGGTCTTATCCTATTTGACATCTCATTGAATAGTTGTATAAATTTTTTGTCTGCTTGTTGCTCACGCTTTAGCAGATCTTGCTGTTGTTGAAGCATCTGTAAATCGTATTCAATGGCCTGCTTAAAAAGTGTGAGTAAGGAACAGTGTTGTGATGCCCGATCTGGGCTTGAAAAGTCCAACATACACAAAGTACCGAAAGTTTTTCCGCTAGGCCAAAGCAATGGCAGGCCATAGTAATAACTAAAGCCTGCTGCAAATGTTGGGTTATTGTTTTCATATCGGGTACCGATTGCATTTTCAACTAGTAATGGCTGGTTACTGGAAATGACTTGGGAACAATAAGTGTTAAGTGCCAATGGAACAGGTTCACCGCAATAAAAAGTTGGTACTGACACACTGCCAACAGCCTGACAAATTTCGTTTTTATCTAATCGATTAATCAGCACACAAGGCACTTCCGCGACTTGAGCCATCGAGTTTACAATGCCTTGCCAGCGCTCTAGGAGCAGAGCGGTTTCTATGCTCAAATCTACTGCCATTTGTTCCCTCAGTATTTAAATAGTCCCCTTTTGCATCATTCGATCTTGTTTATCTCAGAGTATCAAACAGGAAACAAAGTGATTGATGTCAATCAGGGAATTAGCAGCATTGATGCATTAAGCGGCGCACATACACTCTAAGTAAAGTGCTTAAGTCTGATTATGGCAAGAAATTGTTACTTTGTCAGGGATAGTCAACACTTTATTAGCGAGAGACTTGCTTGGCTGACATTTAAGACAAATCGCGAGATTCCAAATCTGCCACCAACAGTCGGAACTGAGTAACTCACTTGAGCTTTAAAAAGTAAAGCATTGAAATATTTATGGTATTTATACATCCTACCTAGCTCACAGCAGAGTTTAGCATCGTGCATTAATATGACCTTACACTAAAAATACGTACTAGTTGACGTCTATCAAACTCGTTTACGAGATAGTGTAGTGGTCGACAAATTTTGGCCACATCGTTATTGCCTAATAACCGATGCTCTCTTTAAATGCGAAATGAGTAGTGCACGCATTTTTAGCCTTTTGGCAAAACGTTGATGTCTCGAAATTTTCAAGCGCTGTGCCTTGTTTATTTTCAGAAACGTCTGCTTTCAGTGAGTTCCTGATGCTCGGGCGCTCTAAATTATGGGTATAGACAATCTGATTTGCCCTATATTTGCAGTTTTTCGTGAACCCTTAATTTCACAACTCTTTTAATCTGATATCCAAAGTCTGCATCCATACATAGCCCCTACGTAAACTGTCTAATAAGTCACATTATACGAACTATTGAGCATGTTATATCTATTTTACATGCTGTAAATTCAGTTCCATTAGTAAATAGATAAAAACCAAGGAGGCTTTATGAAAAATAAATAATGTGATCGTTGCCGGAGGGTGTTTTTGGAGTCTCGAAGACCTCCTTAGAAATCAGGACGGCGTGACGTCAACGAAGGTGTGTAGTGGCACTGAAATGGCGACTGCGCAAGACGTGAAGATGAGCTGTCTGATAGCAACGGATTATCAAGCAGAACCTTCTTAAATACAATTTATTCCACGCCAATACAGCGTGCTGTCTTTCAAATCACTAGGAGAAATTTATGTCACGTTTGAACACCCCTACCACAATCGACGCCGCGCCTACTGCTACCCATACCTCACTCAAGGCTGTGGAAAAACAACTGGGCCGCGTTCCTAACATGTTCCGCGTCGTTGCCAACAGCCCTGCTGCGCTGACTGGCTACCTGCAATTGAGCGCAGCATCAGCACAGGGCGGCTTGGGTACAGCGACTCTTGAGCGTATTGCCCTAGCCGTCGCTGAGATCAACGGCTGCGATTATTGCCTTGCTGCCCATTCCTTCCTAGGCCGTAAGGTGGCCAAGCTTGATGATGCTGAACTCACTGCCAACCGCAGCGGTGCATCAAATGACCCTAAGGCCGACGCAGCCGTGCGTTTTGCTGCCGCCGTAGTCCGCCAGCGCGGGCAAGTCAGCAATGACCAGGTCCAAGCGGTGCTGAACGCTGGCTACAGTGATGCACATGTAGTGGATATTCTGTTGGCTGTTGCCCTGAACACTTTCACTAACTACGTTAACGAAGTGACACAGACCGAGGTCGACTTCCCGGCCGTTCAACCACTAGGCATTGATGTCTAATCCATTGGTGCTCAACTACAGCAATTACCTAAGTTAGGTTCGACTCGAGTAAACATATAGTTTTTCTCAAGAGTCATATCATTTTAGTGGGCTACATAGAGTGAGTCCACATGGCTAAAAATAATTGGAGATATAAGATGACTATTCCCGAAATTGAAAATGGTGTCCAGACTACCAATACCCTTAGTAATAATCTCGGTGCAAAAATCACTAAGTTTGGTATAGGTGGCATCTACGTTGCCATGACGATAATATATTTGTGGTTTGGTGGCATGAAATTCACTAGCTACGAAGCAAACGGTATACATGGTTTTGTTAGTAATAGCCCTCTGCTTTCGTGGATGTATAGCTTCCTCAGCATTCAAGGATTCTCAAATTTTCTGGGTGTGCTTGAAATTTCAGTTGGCCTGTTAATCGCTGCACGAGTTTTCTCCCCTAAGCTCGCAATCTTGGGCGGTGTACTTTCAACCGGACTCTTTTTTACGACATTGTCGTTCATGCTGACTACACCCGGTGTTTTTGAGGCATCTCTTGGGTTTCCTGCGATCTCTGTGGTTCCTGGCCAGTTTTTGCTAAAAGATTTAGGCTTGTTTGTCGTGTCTATATTTATCGTAGGTACATCACTTACAGCACTGGAGCACAAAAACAAATAAGCCTCACCCGAAACAACTATAAGTTAGATGGCTCCTAAACACATTAGAGAGCCTTTATTTTTATCTTTTAAGTGCTTCAAGTACGTGCCTTACTAGAGGCTGTTGATCTTTGAGTGAAAAATGAACGGCATAGCAACAAGGTATAATGGTTTCGCCAAAAATCAAAAATACCACCGAGAACGGACGTTGCTATGCCAAGGACAATGCTAACAGATAACGCCTAGGAAGCCCTAAAGCAAATACTTAAAGAGACAGGGCGTGTTTACAATAAATATGAACACCGAAATACACTGGAAGGCATACTTTATCGTATGCGCACAGGCATTCAGTGGCGAGATTTGCCTGAAAGATTCGGTCGTTGGAACTCTGTATTTAAGCGCTTTAACCTTTGGTCAAAGAAAGGTGTGTTACAAAAATGGTTTCAAAGCATATCGTCCGATAATGGGGTACTAGGGATTTTCCCCTCTAAAGTAACATAGAACGCTACAGGCTTTGTATTATATAGCCTCCAGCTGTGGGTTACTTTCGTTTCCAAGCTTAA
>NZ_JAKRFB010000069.1:0-15979 GCF_022348315.1 Alteromonas sp. MmMcT2-5
CGTAATCACAGACAAACAGGAGCGCCAGCAGGTGATCATTGATGTACTTGGCACATTATACCAAGAGATTTATTCCTGAATTTGATGCGGAATGTCGGAAGAAACACTTAAAGCGATGGCTATTGCAAAGGAAAAGAGCATTCCGATTATTCACATACAGCACCTTGTGCCTGTTGAGGCCGGAGAAGGGTTGTTTTTCTATGAAGGATCTCATGGCGCTGAAATTCATAAAGAGGTGATAGCCGCTGCCCCGGATGCGCCCATCATCACAAAGCAACACGCCGATTGTTTTGAGAACACCAATTTAGAAGAAACCTTACAGTCATTGGGCGTGGATGAAATTCTTCTTGCAGGTATGATGACGCACAACTGCGTAACTCACACAGCTTTATCACCAGCTGCTGCCAAGTATTCCCCCAAAGTCATTGAACCTTGCACCTGTACGCGTGACGCCATTGGTCATCTATTGGCGCTGGATTCTATGCAAGTGCGTGGTATTGACATTGTATCGATAGAAACCGCATTCGCTTAGCTCCGACTTGTTTCGCTCATCACGTTGTTCGACTACTTGATGAGCGCTAACACTTCTCGGAATTTTGGATGTTGGCATGATTTTAAAAGGCCAAAAAGTGTCATCTCAAAACTGCTGATCCGTGCGCCCTGCTCACGCATATTTTGGATGGCGAGCACAGCATTTGAAGACTCTCTTGAAGAAATGCAGTCCTGTATTACTTCCACAGTGTGATTATTTTCCAATAAACCCGTTACCGTTTGATAAACGCATACGTGCGCTTCAATTCCCACAACCAGCCATCGACTTAATTCCATTTCACCAATGTACGCCAGTATTTCGGACGAGCACTGGTCAGTACCCGCTACTGCGTTAAAAGTAAATTTCTTAAAGTGAGGATCGCTTGCGACATGACTTTCAATTTCAGGGACCGTTCTCCCCAAGCCATCAGGATTTTGCTCAAGTACAACTACGGGAATATTGAGCAATTTACAACACTGTATTAACTTCACCGTTTTGCAGATCATTGTCTGGCTATCATTGACTTTTCGAGCCAGCGCGCCCTGAACATCTACGATCAACAACCCTACCTTTTCTTCGTCTAAATGCATCACTCACACCGCTTGTATTTAAGTTGTGGCTTCATTTTCGGCTCTATTCGCCTTGTTTGACGGCGTTAAATTGCTCTCTAAATCCTCACACAAACCGCAATACCAAGGAAATAATGACACCGGTTACGATAAGCTGAACTAAGCAAAAGCCCATAATGTCTTTGGCTTTCAGGCCGGCTATAGCAAGTACGGGTAGCGCCCAAAATGGCTGAATCAAATTGGTCCACGCATCACCCCACGCTACCGCCATGGCAACTCTATTTATTTCGGCTCCAAGTTCAGCGGCAGCCGGCAAGATTACTGGGGCTTGCACTGCCCACTGACCTCCCCCCGAAGGCACAAAAATATTAACAATGCCTGCGCTAATAAAACTCCATACTGGCAGCGACTCTGCAGATGCAAAGCTAATCAGCCATTCTGACATGGTTTGGGCCAATCCTGATTGAACCATTACCGCCATGATCCCCGCATAAAATGGGAACTGTATAACAATACCACTACCGCCCTGAACGGCTTGCTGCAGGCTGTGCAGTACATTGCGTGGTGTACCGTGAAGGACAATAGCGAGAAAGAGAAATAGCGTATTAACGATATTGAGATTAAGCGCGCCCCCTGAAACAAAGTAGTTAGTGAGATAAGCAAGCCCTGCAAAGCCTACCAGTAACCCAAGCACCTTGCTGTTTTCAAGTCTGTCGGCGGGCCGCTCGTTTGTTGCCGAAGGCAAAGCGTCGTCTTTTAGCTTGGCGCTATCGACAATAATGCTTTCAGATTCAGGCGGTAACATTAAACGATTAACAAGAGGAATAATCACGAACATGATTGCCAATAACAGCAAGTTAAACCCACTGAAAATAGTCTCTCCAGTGCCAACTACGCCAATCTGTGCTTCTGAAAAATGACCCGGCGTTGCAATAGTTAAGGGCACGGAGCCCGCTAGACCGCCATGCCATACAATAAAGCCTGAGTACGCGCTTGCCACCAATAACCGATAATCAACCGACACTTTTCTTGCTAGGGCTTTAGCGAACAACGCGCCTACAACAAGACCAAAGCCCCAGTTTATCCAGCTTGCGATAAGCGACACCAACGTGACTAGCACAATGGCGCTCCCAGGGCTTTTTGCTAAGCTCGCAAGCCTTTCAAGCAGTGCCTTTACTAACGGCGTGCATGCCAACATAAACCCGGTTACTAGTACCAAGAGCATTTGCATTGAAAATGTGAGCAGCCCCCAGAAGCCGTCACCCCACTGTTGAACTGTGGTAAGTGGTGATTGGCCTTGAATGACCACTGCAAAGACAAGCGTTATGAGCGTTAACAATAAAACGAAAATATAAGGGTCGGGAAGATATCTTTCGACGAGTTTTACGAAGGGTTTAGATGCACGATTTAGCATTAACGCTCTCACAACTTGTTAAAAACTTGTTGCATATTAACGCGTTTACTTCCTCGTTGGCGAGAGGCTAGTTAATTTTGCTTAGCCACTTCTGTAAGGTTGAAGTTACTTTTTGGTGATCGATAGGCTTTGTTAGAAAGTCGTCCATACCTGCAGCCATGCACATATCTTTATCTCTCTGCATGGCATTGGCCGTCATCGCAATAATAGGCGTACTTTTATAGATATCTCCTGCCGCTCCTTGGCGGATGCATTTCGTTGCTTCAAATCCATCCATTTCTGGCATTTGGCAATCCATAATAATTGCGCTGTATTGTGCTTCAAGCTTGCGGCTCTTCAACATATCTAACGCTTCTAAGCCGTTGTTCGCCACATCTACCTGATACCCTTCGCTTTCGAGCGCATTAGTAGCGACCAGTTGATTTATCACGTTATCTTCAACTAACAAAATTCGTGGTGCTTTTATAGTAAGGGGGCGGTTTTCAGTTTCTTGCTCTGCCAGGCCTTCATTTGGACGTTGCTCTGCAAAGTCTGCAGTACCCATACCCAACTGCCCTGGATGCACATCGTTTTGTGTGCCGGGTTTGCCTACCGTATTTTCTAGTATTCTTAGTAAATCTGTTGTCGTTATGGGTTTTGGCAGACATTCGTTAATTGGCAGACCTCTAAACTCGCTATAGCTATCGACATCGCCTAATTTGGTCATAAGAATAGTACGACTGAACCTTAAGTTTTCGATACCCTCAAGGTTCAGTAAGTGATTGTCTTGCTCGTGGTCATCAACGACTTTTTCCAAAAACAAAATATCAAAACTTAAAGGGCCTTGTTCACTAATCTCATCAGCTAAGTAAAGCGTGGCAGCCTCTTGTAATGACGATGCAGTTGACGCATTCACACCCCACAGCCCAAGCTGATTTTGCAAGGTATGTCTTGTTGATGCATTGTTATCCACTATTAAGCAACGCGTGTTCTCTTTAACAAGTTCAGATTGCAGTTTCGTGCTTTCCTTCGAGCACGTAACTTTGCATATAACGTTGAAGCAGCTACCTTTGCCAAGCTCTGACGCAACGCTTATGTCACCACCCAATAAATGACACAAATTCTTTGTGATACTTAAACCAAGTCCAGTACCTCCGAAGCGCCTCGTTGTAGACGCGTCTACTTGGGTGAAAGCGTCGAACAAATGAAGAAGTTTGGATTCCGGGATGCCTATCCCCGTATCTTTTACAGTTAAGTGAAGCATAGCTTCATTTTCAACATCACTTGGAAGTAACTTTGCTGCAATGTAAATTTCACCCTGTTCAGTGAATTTAACGGCATTGCTTAAGAGGTTAGTCAGAATTTGTTGAATTCGGTTTGGATCTGAATATATCTTTGTTTCGCTAATTTCAGAGACATCAACGATTAGCTCTAGTCCTTTTTCTTGTGCTGAGTGCGCTACTGATAGCGCGACACTCTCCACCAGTTCCCTTAGGTCAAAATCCAAAGACTCTAATTCAAGCTTACCCGCTTCTATCTTTGAAAAGTCTAGAATGTCATTGATAAGCACAAGCAGTGAGTTGGCACTGGTTTTAGCAATACTCACGCGCTGGCCTTGTTCTACTGTTAGGTCGCTTTTTTTCAACAGCTCAAGCATGCCAATAACTCCGTTCATTGGCGTCCTAATTTCATGGCTCATATTGGCGAGAAATTCAGACTTCAACTTCGTGGCCTCTTCAGCACGTTCAAGCGCTTGTTTTAAATCGTTCGCCTGCGCTTTTAGCGACGCAGTTTTTTCAGATACCTGCTGCTCTAGTGTTTGAACAAAGCGCTTTTGTTTTGTAATTTCCGTTTGTTGTAAGCGGGTGCGCAGGTAAATCACCGAAACAACCATACCTAACAAAAGTAAGCCATAGATAGTGTATGCCCACCAGCTTTTCCATGGTGCTACTTCCACATGTAAATTCAACGAGAGGGGATCATCACCCCACTCTCCATTTGGTTTCTTGGCTTTTACGAGTAACCTGTAGTCCCCCCCGTTTAAGTTGGTAAACGACACCGAAGTATGATTTCCAATATCAATCCACTGCTCATCGTACCCTTCTAACTTGTATGCAAAGTGGGCGCGCTTAGGGTCTGAAAAATCTAAAAGTGCAAAATCTAATGAAAAAAAGTAGTCTTCATAAGAAAGGTCGATATCAGTGACATAGGACAGTGGATTATTAAGCTCTACTGATTCCCCCATCTTTTTAAAATCGGTGAGAACTATTTTTGCGCTAACGGCGTCAGTTTGCTCTTGGTTATATTTGAAGTACTCTATTCCCCGCTGACTACTCGTAAAGAAAGTTTTTCCACTCGCTTTAATTAAACTACCTGAGTAAAAGTTTTTGCCTGCCAAATCTGTAGTACTGTTGTAGCTAATAACATTTTGTGTGTCGGGATTATAAAGAAAAACACCTTTATTGGTGGTAAGCCACAGCCTGCCGTCCTCACCATCGGCGATAGCTCTTATTAAGGTGGTGGGCAGCCCATTCTTTTCACTAAAATGCTTAAAGGATTTAGACTCTGCAAAATACTGGTACAACCCCCTTTGGGTAGCTATCCATATTTCTCCAGCATTTGTTTGGTGAATATCTTCCACAATGCTATCGACCAAACTTCCCTGCTGGCCCTCTGCGCCACTAAAGTTCGCGAAACTTTCACTATCAGCTGACCACAAATTCACACCTCCGCCCGAGCCAACCCACATATTTCCGCTGGCGTCTTTGTATAAGCTATGAATTTCTGGGTGCGTTAAACCGTCTTCGGTTGTGAGATGCTTAAATTCCTTGGAATGCTTGTTGTAAATGTAGATACCGTGCTTATAGGTACCAATCCAAACGTTGCCATCATTATCTAGTTCAAGTGCTCTGAACTCACGAAACTGGCGATAATTACTGTCAGTCTTAGAGTATCCAATGCGGCTTATTGCTTTAGTACGTCGGTCAACTTTGGCCACAAAGTCATCTTGCGCTACCCACAGAAACCCGTCTTGATCCGGAACTATAATAGGTCTTTCTATAACCCCACGCTCTTTATAACCTTTAAACTCTTTAAATACCGAGCCGTATTCTTTTTGCAAAAGCTCTTCTTTCACTTTCCATTTGAATACGTCGGCATTTGCCGTAACGATGAGCACATCGCCACTTTTATCTTCATTTTCATCTACATTATCAAGTGCGATACCACTTGGTGCTGTTAGTAATTCACTATTGATTTGTTTAATTTTACCGCGAGGGGAAAATTTAAAAATTCCATGAACCTCACTGGTAATCCATTTGGTTTTAGTATGGTCTTCAAAAATTATGCGAAGGCCATTTTCATAACCAAAGTCAACCTTTTCAACGTAATTCCCCTCTCCGGTATGTCGATACACCCCCTCGGTAGTAACGAACCATATTTGACCATCATGATCCTCAATCATAGAGTTTACTTGACTTAGTGGTTTACCTTCTCGTGTCGTTTGAGGCAGAAAAACACCGGAACTTGGAAAGAATAAGAAAGGCCCGTTTTGCGTAGCGACAAATAGCTGATGAGAAGATGTACGAAGTAAGCTGCGTATTTCATTTGCGCCTGTCGCAGTTTTGTTTTTGGGTTCAGGCAAGAAATGCTTGGCGTTTAGCGTCTTTTTATCGAGTAAATTTATCCCATAGCTGGTTGCTACCCAAAGGCTATCAGCGTCGTTATCAATAATGTCCCAAATGCGATTATGGGAAAGACTGTTTTTATCTCCTGGTATTTTTTGAACTCGCTGAAATTGCCCATTGCCTAGAAAACGGTTAAGCCCTTTGTCGTAAGAGCCTAGCCAGATATCACCTGCGTTATCTTGGAAAAGTGACTGAATTCGGTTTGATGACAGAGAATTTACATCATCAGCCACATTTAAATAGCGCGCATACTGACCGGTCGTAGGGTCGTATCGGTTGACACCACCGCCCCACGTACCCACCCAAATATTGCCCTCTGCATCCAACATTAAGTTACCGGCATCGTTATGAGAAAGGCTTTGGTCGTCTTCACTGCTCGACTCAAAGAGCTTAACGTTGCGACCGTCGTAGCGCATTACGCCATTTTCTGCTGTGCCAAACCAAAGGAAGCCTTGGCGGTCTTGGACTATGGAATAGATTTCTGATGAAACGAAGCCATCTTCAGCTGTTAAAAGTTCAACAGCATATTCATTCATTAACTTGTTCGAACCAGATGCGAGAGCAACGCTAATGTAGATTACATTTAGAAGAGCTACTGCAAACACGCGAATGGGTGAGAGTATAAATTTTGTCGTGTTCACCAGAGACGTTGTCTTCAAATCAAAAATGGAACTGCTAATTAAACTTGTTTAACTTTAGTACATGTTGCCGCCGCTCACCATTCTACAAAAGGCGCATTTGTACAATATCCTTAACAGTTATTGACTTACGTCATAGCGCACTATTAACTTTAGACTAAAATAGATACGTATTGAACGATAAGATTTGCTTTGAACTTTATTTAGATTAAGCCTTAGTATCTATAGATGTTCAAGCCTAATAGGCTATTACATTTTCATCAGGGAAACTCTATGACGAAGTCATATAAAGAAATTACAGATAACTTAAATCCATATCTAGCCGAGGTTAAAAAAGGCGTGCCAGAAGTCATGAAGGGGTTCTCAGATATGGCCAAGGCGGCGACCGCCGATGGTGCGTTGGATAAAAAGACGAAAGAACTTATTGCCCTTGCGATTGGTATTGCAACGCGATGTGATGGCTGCATAGGTTTTCATGCTAAAGCGTTAGTGCATTTAGGTGCTACCCGTGAAGAAATAGAAGAAGTGTGCGGTATGTCGGTATACATGGGCGGAGGCCCATCATTTATGTACGCCGCCGATGCTTTGCGTGCGTTTGACGAATTTAGCGAATAATTCTGAATAAAAAAGGGCCGAGAAATTTCTCGGCCCTTTCGCTTGCTTTGCAGTGTCGCTTATTACAGTGAATTCATGCTTTGCACGCTAACAGGCCCGAGCTGAGCCGCTTCAACTTCTGCTTTAATCTTCTCGGCATCTCCGATGATTATCCAGGTTAATTTCTCTGGGTGCAGCACTTCTTTCGCCGCGTTACTCAAATCGTCTAAAGACAAGCTGTTGTATTTCTCGACCAAAGACTCTGGGTAGCTATATTGTCTGTTAAATCTTTCACTCGACAGTAAGCTATACAATACCGCGTTAGCCGTCTCAAATTGACCTGGCAAAGAGCGAACTTCGTCTAACCGCGCCCTTTCAAGTTCATTCGCCATTGGCGGCTTTTCACCTAAGTAAGCGTTAAGCTCTTTCTTAAGCTCAAGCAGTGATGGACCTGTTTTATCGGTTTGCACCGGCGCATAAACCATAAACGGGCGCTGTCCCCTAGCATCTTGCAGGAAGGTGTACGCGCCATAAGACCAGCTTTTATCTTCACGCAGGTTCATATTAACGCGAGCAGTAAAAGCACCACCTAAGGTTAAATTCATGGCATTAATTGCAATATTATTGTCAGCCCCTGTTGGTGGCGCTAAATGTGCAGCCAGAATAAGTGACTGTTGTGCACCAGGGCGGTCGATAATAATCGCTTGGCCTTGCTCAGGCATTGACGCTTCAGCAATTTGCTTCGCACCTTTGCTACCTTCTACCTTCCATTTGCCAAACTCTTTCTCAAGCATGGGTTTAATGGCACCTAACGTGGTGTCACCAACAACAAAAATTGTCGCATTGTCTGGGCGTAGCCACGTATTTTTAAAGTTAACAAGGTCATCTCGCGTGATCGCTTGTACGTCTTGTTCAGTTCCGGTACCGGTAAACGGAATACCATAGGCATGATCATCACCATAGATAAGTGGCGGTAGCAGAGTCAGCGCAATACTCACAGGGCGTGTTTTTTGCTGTGCAATATTACTTAATATAAGCGCTCGTTGACGTTCAATCTCTTCCTTTTTGAACGTTGGTGATTTCAAGATATTACCCATTAGCGCCAAAGAAGGCTCCATGTTTTCCGTTAACATTGACATGCTAACTGTGGTGGTATCTAGGTTTGAGCCAGCGTTTAAATCAGTACCTAACTGCTCAAGCTCTGCCGCAAGCTCCAGCGCATCATATTTTCCCGCGCCTTCGTCAAGCATCTGTGTGGTAAAGCTCGCAAGTCCTAACTTGCCACCCGCATCGGCAGCGTAACCTGCGTCGAATTGCACCGCAACATTCACCAATGGAACCGTAGAGCGTTTTGCAAATACTACCTTTACACCGTTAGAAAGCGTAGTTTCTGTCACCTCAGGAAAGCTCAGTTGAGTCTCTGCATCGATTGAAGGCAAGCCAGAGCTGCGGTCAACGCCTTCGGTAGATGCTGTGTGCTCAATAAACGGAACAACCGTGATTTGATGCCACCCTTCTTTTAGCCATTTATTCGCAGCCGCTTTAACCCCTTTAGGCGTCGCCTGTCCTAGCTCACTCAATTCAGTTTTGAAGTAGTTAGGGTCGCCAGCAATGAACTCACCACTAGCAAGCGTATCGGCTTTACCGCCAAAGCCCCCAACCTCTTCAAGCCCGCGAATAATTGAAGCACGTCGCTTAGTCGACACCAATTTAACTTCGTCTTTGCTTGGACCTTTACGCAAAAACTCGCTAATGACTTTATCTATTTCTTTTTCCACTGTCGCAACGTCAACGCCGTCTTTTACGTCAACCGTCACACCAAAAATGGACGCCATTTGTAGCTCGTAGTTAAACACCGAGGCATTGGTAGCAATTTGTTGGTCGTACACCAGTTCTTTATAAAGGCGTGAGTTTTTACCATCGCCCATGACACTCGCGGCAATGAACAAGTCTGTTGCGGTTGAAGAGGTATTTTCAGGTGAAACCCAAAGGCGGTAAATGCGCGATTGTGGCACCTTGTCTTGAATCACTTCTCGGGTATTTGCATTGCGCTTGGGTACCCATGCTTCCCATTTAGATAGTGCTGGGCCCGGCTCAATGTCAGCGAAGTACTTGTTAACCAGAGGTTTGGCTTCTTCTGCATTAATATCGCCGCTTAGCACCAGTATTGCGTTATTCGGTCCGTAATATTGGTTAAACCAGCCTTTAACGTCGTCTAACGATGCGGAGTTAAGATCTTCCATCGAGCCAATCACCGTATGATGGTAAGGATGCCCTATGGGAAATAAGCCTTCAAAAATATGCGTGAATACGCTTCCATAAGGCTGGTCTTCGCCCTGACGTTTTTCATTTTGTACAACGCCACGCTGTTCGTCTAATTTCTCTTGTGTTACCGCACCTAACAAGTGCCCCATGCGATCAGATTCCATCCAGAGAATACGATCTAGTGCAGGTGTCGGAACGGTTTGGAAATAGTTAGTACGGTCAAAGTTTGTGGTACCGTTTAATCCTGTTGCCCCAGCTTCTTGTAACGGCCCAAACCATTCATCGTCATAGTTCTCCGTGCCGTTAAACATTAAGTGTTCAAATAGGTGCGCAAACCCTGATTTGCCGTTTGGTTCGTCTTTTGAACCCACTTTATACCAAACCGCAACGGCAACCACTGGGGCCTTGCGGTCTTCATGAACAATTACCGTTAACCCATTATCGGTAGTGAATTTTTCGTAGTCGATATTGATATCGTTTTTAGCAAACGCTGAGCCAACCAGCGTACTACTTACTGCCAGCACACCTACACTTACTTTTAAGCGCTTGGTGAGATGCTTAAGTACAGTCATTTCGTCATCCTTAATCTTATTATCTGTGCTGAACACTAAAATGTGCCAGGCACCACAAAACGGCTTTACGCCAGTACTAAACATAAATCAATTTGGTAGTTTATAAAGCGTTACGATGTAGAAAACTGTAACGGATTGTAAAAGAGAGGATAAACGACGAACGAAGAAATATTGCTAGGGGAAAAGTAGAGAAGAAAGTCGCAATTATATTGCGACTAACCGTGCCCAAAGCGCTTTTACTTGTTTAGCATCTTCACTTTCTAATTCGTTGTTGGCGAATGCGCTATTTAGGCTCTCGAGCATTTTATCATTAAGCATCGCAACCGTAGCATCTTCTTGCATTTCTAACTGGCGAGCCTCTACTGCAAAGTGACCTTGCAAGTAGCTGGCTATAAACAATTCGTCATCACTACCGTGATTTACCACGTCATCAAGCGATGCCTCAATATCTGCGATGGCGTTAACGACACTTTCTGGTGCTGCAGCAGGTGGTAACACGTCTTACTCCTTCCTGTTTTTCAATATCAAATCTTAGTTCGAGATAAACTCATTTTTTATGGCTATACATGTGCCGTGTTGTATCAAACTACGTCTTTAAACAGCTTGGCAAAGCACTTTATCTTTATACCCAGTGATAACCGTGAACGCGCCTGCGAGTTCAGCGTCTAGCGTTGCATCGCTTGAGTCTAAGCGAAGCGGTTTACCGTTTAATGCCTGTAGTTTTTGTTTAGTGGCAACAACGAGCATATTCTGCTTGCCAATTTGACGGATAAAAGCAGGGCTAAGCTGCTGGTTTCCGCGCCCTAATAGGTGGCCCTGACCACCGATCACCGTCAAAATGACTTTGGTGGGCTTGTCATGAGTCAGCGCAATCAGTTCGCTCGCAGTAACGTCACTTGCGATTAGCTCACCTTGTTTAACCACATCCACACCTAACAAGGTATTTTCTAGGCCAAGAAAGTCCATGACCGCACCTACGGTGGAGCCGGATCCCATGACAAAATAGGTGTCAGGCTCATCGTCAATAATTTCACCAACATAAGCGGCAATGTCGTCAAGCACTAAGGCCTCGTCCTCTTTCCCGCCCATTTTTACTGCTTGAACATAAGTGAGCTCTGCGGGTACGCGCATTTCACCATAGTGTTTGGCAATAACTTTGCCCTCGCGAAACGCGTTTTCGTCAATATCACGTACTTCGGCGTCCATTTCACTCACAAGCTCGCCTGCGATCATCTGACTTACTACCTGCCCTGCCGCTGACGGCGACACGCAGTAAACGCCAGAGTGAATTTTGCAACCTGCAGGCACACCTAGCACGGGCACCTGTGTGCCAACTACGCTACAAATATTACGGGCTGTGCCGTCGCCACCGGCAAAAAGCAGTAAGTCGACGTTGGCGTCCACCATTGCTTTAGCTGCACGCTCTGAATCTTCGCCCTCGGTTTGCACGGCATCGGCCGTATAGATTACCTCATAAGGAATACCCAGAGATTCACAGATTGTTTCACCCATATCGCCCGATGCTGTCACGACGGTAAATTGCCCAGATAAAGCCTCTAGAATACTAAGCGCTTTCGCCATTTTTTCGTTGGCTTTTTTCTCTGCTCCCATGGCCAGTGCTTTTTCGCGAATTTCTGCACCGTCGCTGCCTTTAAGCGCGAGTGCTCCGCCTATGCCGGCAAAGGGGTTTACCACAACACCCAGTTTGAATTTGGGTTTGTTGTCAAACGTTGATTGGCTAAGATCAGTATGATTCATTCGGCATCTACTCCTATTCCGCCACCCAATTTGCTGTTAGCGTATTTTTTGACGTGTCTGTTACCGTGCTATTTATTATGCTGCTACATGAACCAGACGACTTACCTTTACCAAACGTAGATGACAGCGCATTAATAAATTGTTCAGCCCGAGGCGGAAAGCCCTCAGATTTATAGCGTTCAAGCTGAGCGGCTACGTTTCGCGTAAAACCTTCTCTGTCGGGCTCAGCGCCGTTTAAGTTATCCGTGCTTACCTGAAACTTTCTTCCTGCTGCTTCTGTAAACGCCCACTCAATGGCCTGGGGCTTAATTTCTACTTTTTCGAAGTCAGCTTGCTGTGATGCATCGCGGCCATCTGGGCAATACCAGTAACCGTAATCTTCCAATAGTCGACGCTTTTCACCCGCAATACACCAGTGCGCAATTTCATGCAAAGCGCTTGAAAAAAATCCATGAGCAAACACGACTTGATGATAAGGTGTTGCGCTGTCTGCTGGGATGTAAATGGGTTCGTCATCACCTAAAACCAAGCGCGTATTAAAATCTTCAAATGTCGAATTAAACAACGCGATTAACACAGGTACATCAACGTCTGCTTCTGAGTGTTCCGACCCCGTAGTCGTTTCTCGGTGCATGCCCGGATATTCACTTTTTAGGCTTTCAACGTTTGAGCCTTTAGTATCGGTATTTTTAGTTTCAGTCTTGGCAAACAATGCGTGATGACTTGCGATGTTCATGGCGGCTAATAAATTCTACACAACAGAGCTATTTCAATGGCGGTGGAGTATACCAGTAAAACTTTGTCTTCTCACTTGAAAGGCTCGCTTGCTTAGGTCAATCTAGGTTTACAACAACGAATTAGCCACACTATCTCAACAGGGAGTTTGTCATTTGGCGCAAGAGATAATTAAACATATTCATCGGGTCAACGCCCTTCGTGACTTAGCCAATCAGTTGGGTGTAATGCCTATCATTCATCAATTGCAACACTGGCAATGCGAACGCTTACTGGTCACGCACGACGATTTAGCACAGCAAAAACGTTACCAAAAAGCCATGGCTTTTTTTGTAGATGAATTGTACGGGCCAAAAGATTTTAGCCAACGGGACGCTGATTTAGTGCGAGTTATTCCGAAGCTCGCAAAAGTATTGCCTAACAAAGCTATGAACGCTATGGACGACGCATTGTCGTTAAATGCACTATCGTTCGATTTAGATATGGCGATGGCTCAGTACTTACAAAGCCATTTTCCCGGAGAACCTATCAACCGAGATAACTACGCTTTGGCGTATCGTAATGTGGGCAGAATTGAGGATAGAAAGCATCAAATCGACATAATTTCCCATTTGGGCGATCAACTCGCCGACGTTATAAAAATTCGTGGTATAGGTATGTTAATTTCACTGTCCCGTCGTCCAGCTAAATTAGCAGGATTACTCGCATTGCATGAATTTTTGGAACGAGGGTTTGATGCGTTTAAAGCGATAGGTGACGTGCAGAGCTTTATTGACCCCGTATTGGTGAGAGAAAAAGCGATAATGCAATTATTGTTAAACGATGATTTAACGTTACCTGAAGATAATCCCCTGCCTGTGGTATGAGGCACAATGCCTGAACGTGAAGAAGCAGAGTAGATCAAAGCAAAAATATGAATAAGGAAAAGATTTGAGCACCCCAACGCTTAATTGGATGTTAGACGCCCCCTATGTGCAGCAGTGGCATATTGATGAAACGCACATCGATCACTATCAGCACGTTAATAATGTGGCATACCTGTCGCAGTTAGAAAGCCTAGCATGGGCCCATTCAAACGCGCTTGGCTTGCAGTTTGCCGATTATCAATCGCTTAACCGTGGCATGGTCATTAAGCGCCACGAGCTAAACTACCACCTGCCAACACATCTTGGAGATACGTTAGAATGCGCTACATGGATAGTGCATTGCGACAGCAAACTTACTTTGAAACGCCAGTTTCAATTTATCTGCCCAAAGCGAAACAAAACCGTATTTGATGCTATGACCACATTCGTATGTGTTAGCCTTGATACTGGCGCCCCAAAGCGAATGCCTAAACAATTCGTGGACATCTATGGCAAAGCGTGTGTGGCGCAATGAAAACGTGGCTAGCGATAGTGCTTTCGCTCTTCCTTATTGTGTCGTTAGGCATAAACGTTTACCTATGGCTTAGTTTAAAGCAGCACAATGATAAAGCTTATGCACTAGAGGCCAGTTATGAACACCGTTTAGATAGTGACAAGCAGCTAGAAACCCAAGCACAGTTGGTGGATGAAACTCAGGTAAACGAAAAAGCTGAGCCCTTCAACAATGAACGCTCTCCCGCCAACTTTTCACCTATGACAGGCGCTAACACGGCCCCCAACGAACTAGACGATCTGCGCACCTCTTCATCACTCGTTAATCAAGATCAATTAGAGTCACTGACTACCCTACTCAATAACGAGCAATACGCGTTCCTCGCCACTGAATTAACAAACCTTTTAAAATATGACCCGCTCAACGAATCTCTGTTGTTGCTAGAGGGTGAACTGATTGAGTTAACCAAGCCTCTCTCAACGGCCATAGTGCACTACTACGACTTGGCCGAACTGCCTCTTCCAACTGAAACTCTCTCATTTATTGACGCAAAAATTGCTACTTTGTATCAACATGCGCAGACGCAGTTAAGTCAAGACGAACAATGGGAACTGGTTGCCAGATTAAATGAGCCACTGTATCAACGCATACCTGACGCTAGGCACTACACCCTTAATTTGGCTGAAGCTTACGCTTATCAGCAAAAGCTTACGTTAATGGAAGACGTGCTTGCTGCCCTTCCATCAATCGACAGAGACGCTAATATCATTCGCAATAAAGCCTATGAAATGCGCGATATTGCCAACGCAGACGCTACGCCGAACAAGAGTGAAATAGAGCCAACAGGCGCTGAAGCCGCACGTTATCAAACCCGTGTAGCCTTAGAGCGCATTGGCGATCAATATCGCCTTGATGTAAAGGCGCTTAACCAAAAAGCCACCATGATTTTAGATACGGGTGCCAGTACCACCGCAATATCATCGCGACTCTTTGCGCGTTTAGGCCGTATGCGAAACCTCACGTTCATTGGTAACTTCAACATTAGAACCGCGTCAGGAACCATTGAAGCCCCTCTGGTACAAATACCCCGATTTTACTTTGCTGGCTACGAGTTCAACGATGTTTCTGCCATCGTGCTGCCCGAAGACGCTCTACCCGATGCCGACGGATTGTTGGGAATGAACGTTCTAGGTCAGTTTGACTTTGCAATAATGCCCCAGTCTAGTGAGTTGATTTTGACAGAGCGAGATTAATGCAGTCTGCGCAAGGGCGAGAGCTTTGCGCCTCTTGCCTTTTAGCCTCTATAGCGCGATGTATTAATTTTGCAATTCAACTAAAGGAAATGTCTCAAACACCACCCTTTCGTGGCCCGTTTCCATAAAGTTGCGGATATTGGCATGGTCGTCGCCGTTAGGGTTATTAAGTACATCTTCTCGATAAAAACGTCCAAATAAGGCCAGCGTTTGAGCTTGGTTTAGGTTTAAATGCTGACCGAGTGCGAGCAGTTTGCAAGAGCCATTGTTCTGATTAGCTTCGTTTTTTACGTCACCATTAGTGAAAGCGGTGGGCGTGAAAACAAACGCGCTATCAACGAGCGTGATAACGTCGTTAAATTCGATAGTATCTGGGGAATTAGTGACTGCTTGAACTAAGTCTTGGGTGCTGCTGTATGCCATGTTTATCTCAAAAAAAGAAAACGATAATAACAGGTCTATGTCTTTACAAAAGTCCACAACAGGTTCAGTTTTAATATATACAAAAAAAGCGCCTCTCCATGAGGTAATGCCGATCAGTTAAGAATTTAATGATCGGTTGACCGATCTTTTTAAGGCTTCAAAATCCGGTATCAGGTAACTGATATCGGATTTTTTTATGGAC
>NZ_JAKRFB010000070.1:0-26646 GCF_022348315.1 Alteromonas sp. MmMcT2-5
TGATGGGAAGGGATTCTCCGATTGCTGTACCTATCAAGAATTTGCCGAATGGGCAAAAATGAAAATGACGCCATCGCAAGTTTAGCATGCTGGTTAATAGTCAAACTGATACTTAGCTTGTAGTGGTCAAGTCATTTTGGCCACATCGTTGTAGCTATTCCAGTAACGTTTCTCCGATTCATTGGGCGTTAAACCACCGTTATATGAATGCGGTCTCAGTCGACTGTAATAGCCATGAATATAATCACCAATCTTCTGCTTTGCTTCAGTAAAGTTCCGGTAGCCAGTTGTTGGAATCCATTCGGATTTAAGGCTTTTGAAGAAGCGTTCCATCGGGCTATATCCCAACAATTTCCTCTGCGACTCATGCCTTGTGTCAAGCGATGCCGCCAAATTTGCTGACTGAATTTACGGCTTGTGTAGTGACATCCCTGGTCGCTATGGAACATCACGTTTTTAGGTTGTCCCCGATATTCGAATGCCATTGTCAGCGCCTGCCAAGTCAAGTTACTGTCCGGTGAATGGCTCATTGCCCAGCCTATTGGCTTGCGGGCGAACAGATCGATTACCACAGCCAGATAAGCCCAGCGATTGCCTGTCCGGATAAAGCTCACATCGCCGCACCAGACCTGATTTGGTGCTGTAACGGCGAACTGCCTGTCGAGTAAGTTCGGGATAGCAACGTGTTCCTGAGTTGCTTTCCGTTACGCATGTTTCGACAACTGACAACTGAACAAGCTGAGCGCTTTCGTCAACTTTCCAGCACGGTAACGGCTCAGAGTAATGTCATGAGACTCATCGTTCGTAATGATGTCTGATATGGTTCTCGCTCGGGCAGAGCCACCACGCAGGCTTCCGGCGATGGCCGCTTATCGCGCTGTTGCCAGTATTTAAATGTGCTGCGGTGGACATCCAGTACCGCACACAGATGATTGACCGAATATCTGTGCTTATTGCTCTGACTCAGTTTCTCGATTAACGAGAGTGTTTTATGGAGTCCGACATCAGCATAAGGCGCTGCGCAGCAGCAGAAGCCTTTTTTAAAATTTCATTTTCTAATTCAAGGCGTTAAACTTGTTTCTTCAGCTCGCGGAATTCTCGTTGCTCCGGCGTCATTGGCGTGGCCTGCTTTGGCCATTTGCCTTCCCGTTCTTCACGTAGCTGCCGCACCCACTTGCTCAATGTTGAGTAACCAACGCCCATCGCGTCAGCCGCTTCCTTATTCGTATACCCCTGGTCGTGAACCAGTTGTGCAGTTTCAAGTCTGAATTCAGGGCTGAAATTCGGGCCTTTCTTCTTTGCCATGTTGTCACCTAATTTTGTTATGCTGCTATCATAGCAGCTCTAATCAGGTGGCCAAATTCACTATGCCACTACAGCAATGCTAACAGCGATCACGTATTGTATTCATCAAGCAGGCGAATAAACTCATCTATAACCCCTTGGTGTATATGGAGAGGATTGCACTCGTGTATAGAATAAACCACACCGATAGCTTCGTCTTTGGAAATATGGTTAAGCTCAGCCAGTTCAAGTAATAACTTCAATCCTCGCTTTGTTGGTATATTGTCTTCATCGCAAAATTTCAGTAATGCTTTTTCGTTAGTTATACATGTAATGCCGCCAATACTTTTGGCGAGATACAAGCAAACTTTGTCTTGAAAAGATAATGGGCCATGTTGAGCATTTGAAGCTTCTGATAGAAGCTCAATTTCCTCATCAACTACTTCAAAACCATATTGTAAACAATCATCATGCGTAAGCTGATTAACCTCATCCAGTATGACTGAAGGTATAACAACCCTTTCAATTTTTTCTGAATACAATGCCAGCATAGTTATATCAGCGTCGGCATAGTCAATAAGGACGTTTGCATCTGTTATTACTGGCATCTCTTAATCCCGAATCAACCAACCCATGAAGACGCCAACTGACGCATTTCTTTGTTTTGCAACCTTAATATTTCTGCTCCGCGAGATAGTGAAATATTGCCATTCTCGACTGCTTTTCTAACAAGGAATGGTAAGCGATCTTCTCTAAAATCAAATACATCAAGGTTGAAGGGCTCGCTTGCAGTGGTATACCTATGGTTAATTCTATAACTATCGCTTTCAATGCCTACTGGTTCAGTATGTTTCTGAAGAGATTTCCCATAGCGAGTCTTAAACTCGACATTGAAGTTCATCCAAAGCTTATTTCTCTTTTCGGACGGCATATTTTCAGCGTACCGATATAGAACAGTTCTCCAACTGACTTTAAAAACCTTTTTAACTTTCAATACTCGATCGACAAAGCTTAAACCTGCAGCTTCATTCCATTCTCTTTCGAAAGCTTCTTGTGGCATAAGAAAGTGTGAAGCAAATTGATCGGCTTCAGATTCTTGCTCATCAATTTCGGTAGTTTGGTCGATGTCATATGCATTGAGGTGCATTAGAAGGTGACCGAGTTCATGGGCGGCACTAAATATCCAAGTTTCCACCGGCAGCCTTTTCCAAGTATTAACTATTACAGCTGGCCCACCTTCTTCTTGCTCGCTAACTGATAAACCTAAAAATGAGTCGGTTTCCACTTCAATTGAGCGGACTTTGATCCCTCTTGCCTCAAGTAGCCCGCAGATGTCTAAAACCGGCTCTTTGGGACCTAGTCCAAACTTATCCCTACAATAGCTTGCAAGGTCAGGAATACTATACGAACTACCTTCTTTATAAGCATAAAATTCGTGCAAGTCTGCTACCTGTTTATCCTCAGTTAGCTCTTCGAGAGAACTAAAGTCATATAACCAAGTAACCACATCGGAGATGATCTGCTCTCTAGTTTTCAGTCTCTTGAGTGATCTAAATCGAATATGCTTTAGAGGCTTAACTTCTGCCAAGATTTCTTGAATTGGCACTCGAAGTGCGATGGCTAGGGCTCGTATGGAGTCAGCTCTAGGAGTCGCCTTTCCTCGCTCTAGCTTTTGGTAACCACTGAGAGACATCCCAGCTTTTTCAGCTAGATCTGACTGATTGTATCGCGCATTAGAGCGCAATCTCTTAAGATTGTGAGCAATAGCTTTATTGTTCATAGTGGTCTCCTTTAAGTAGCTATAATAACAAATTATTTTAAAATAGCTACTTTTGTGCATGTAAGCACAGTGGAGCTAAACAGGCCTTAGCATATCGTTATCAAACGTTAGCAAAGTTCCTCAGAATGAAAATTGCACATAATCGGGTAGCCGGAGGTATCTAGTCTCCAGCCCCACAACACCCTGCATGCGGCTCCGCACAGGGTAACCGTTCTCCAGGGCCCTATTGACAGTTAGTAATATTTATTTTCAATGATCGTGGGGATCCTATTGATTGATCCCGCCAGTCTGTCAGAGTGGTTTCATGCCACGTAAAAAACAGCCCACAAAGCCACCCGTCGCTACTAATCTCGATGATGCCAATGAGCACATTAGTACACTCTGGGACAGGCTAAATGATCTCGAAGACCGACTGAATCAAAACAGTCGTAATTCATCGCGCCCGCCATCGTCTAATGGGCCGGGGGCGTCCTCTTCTGCGCCAGCTAAAAAGCCGACAGGCCGTAAGCGCGGTGCACAATCCGGCCATAAAGGTAGTAAGCGGATGCTGGCCGATACCGTTGCTGAGACGCGCACCTATTATCCCGACGATACCTGTGCCTGTGGCGGTGTCATTTCAATCAGTGATTCACCGTATAGACGCCATCAGGTTTTTAATATCCCTTCACAGGCCTTCTCTGTGGTTGAACATCAGTTACATCAGGGCCAGTGTTGTCAGTGCAGTAAAACGGTAAAAGCCACACTACCCGACAACGTGAATCAAGGGCAGATGGGCAATAACCTGCTGGCGTATGTGGCGATGCAGTCGGGTCAGTTTCACCAGAGTATCAGTAAAATCCAGCAACAGCTCGAGCAAAACTTTGGTTTATCGTTCAGTCGCGGTGCTATCTCTGAAGCACAAGGCCGCGTCAGTGCGGTACTGACGCCTGCCTAACAGGATATTAAAGAGACTATGCATAATGAGGCAGTGGTTCATTGCGATGAAACCCGTCATCAGCGGGGCAATGAAAACCGCTGGATGTGGCAAGTATGCACAGCTGAATTGTCTTGCTTTCCGACACACTTCTCTCGCGGAGCCTGGGCGGCGAAGAAATTACTGGGCGATAATCCAGAAAACATTGTTGTGACTGACCAGTATGCCGGTTATCACTATATTGATGCTGACCATCGTCAATTATGTTGGGCGCATATCTTAAGAAATATGAATGCGCTGGCGGAAAGCTGGGGCACGAATAAAATCTACGGTATGAAATTGGTCAGGCTCATCCGCCTGTTGTTCCGGCTGCAACACCGGTATGAAAGTAACAAGCTAAGTGAAAAGCGATACCGGGACCGAATGGAAAAGCTACGCATCGCATGGCGACAACAACTCGAACTGGCATCAAGACGCTGTGTGACTCCCCGCTATCAGAACCGGTGTAAGCTGCTGCTAAAACACGATGACATGTGCTGGGTATTCCTCAGTCACGATGGCGTCCCCCTCACTAACAATGAAGCCGAGCGTTCATTACGAAGCTATGTGCTGTGGCGAAAAGGCAGCTATGGCGTGTGGTCACATCGGGGCGAACTGTTCAGACAACGTATACTCACCATCGTAGAAACCTGCCGAAAACAAAAGTTGAATCCTCTGAAGTGGATCCGGGCAATACTTGCTGCGACGCTGAATAAAACCACTTATCCTCTGCTCAACGACTTTAAAGCTGCCTGTCAATAGGGCCCTGGTGAACGGTTACGATATCCAAGACCTACCATGAAAAGCGGAACAGCGGGAGATATCGCTAGTTATTCTCTGTAAGCATCTGTTCGACAGGCATAAATTCGTCCATCATCTTTTTTTAGTAGCCTTTGTGGGTTACACTACGCAAGTGCGTGCCGCGTTAGCACATATTAATTTGTTTTTTATATACTGAATTCTTAATTTTCCAAACTTTACTGAATCCAGCGGCTGGGTAAGACGGGAAAAACATGGGGTCAGTGTTTGCGCAATTCGATTAAAAAAAAACCGTTTGACAATTTCAACCTGAAAACAATAAGAAAAGAAGCGTCATTAGTCTGTGACGTCTATAACCAACTATCCCCCATAAAACTTAGAGAAAAAGATCTGTTAAATTCTTTTGCCAAAAGTTTTGGTTACAAAACCTGGGATCAGATCGTCTCCGTCAATAAATCGAGACGATATTATTTGCCTTTCTCTTTTCACATCAGATGGCATGTTGTTGCTATTATTAAGGACTTAATGCAGGAACTTCCGAAGCATGTAGAACAAAATGCCTTCATAATAGCGGTGTCTTTGAAAGAACTATCAGTAACAAGTGTGAAAAATATATTTCAATTTGATATTACGTGCCCAATTGACGGAAAAACTACACTTTATTGGTTTACTGATAACTTAAATAGTCCTTTAAAATATCTCGCTGAATCGCCGAAAGCAGCAATACTCCGAAGAGAAGGTATATTTTTCAAATATTTTAAAACTCTATGGCCAGAGCTTTCGGCCTGGTTGCAACGTAAGTTCGACCTACAGAATAATTACGTTCTAATGTTCGGCGAGGCCATTTGGTGGAGATATTGTGATCACCTATCTGCAAATTTTTTGCAAGATGATATCGGCCACTGGGAAATAGACTTTGTAAACAAAGATATAAAGCGGACCTGTTATCACCCAATTAGTGTTCCAAGCAAAGGGAGTTCGTACGCAGAGTCGCTACAATTTGATGAGTACGGTCTGTTTGATCTTGAGCCTCCTCCGCTTGACGAAAGGTTATCTCTAGAACAGGATTTAATGCGATGCTTATATCATTGGAAGTCACTTCCGCATGTCTCTGATATAAGGATTACGTTTAGTGGGAAGTACGAATATGAGTTAGAGCCTCCCTTAAGAACTTTGCTATGCGATTTTCTCGCCCATCACAACCAAGAAGTAGAAGCAAAAAGAAAACAGCTAACTAAGCTAGACTTAACTGGTACTTACTCGAGTTTCGAAGAAAGGGTAGTTAGACATGAAGGGAAAACAAAGGTTTACAATGAACCATGGATAGAAAAAAGTGAGCTCGAAAAGATCAAAAAGATAAACGAATTGATTCACTCGGAGCTTATCAATCAAAGTATGCTACAGCCAAGAACCGTGATAGACGCGATAGATAATTATAAGAGAGCTTTTTATCGGTTTTAGTAGTCTTCGAGTCCCAAAGTCGATGACTACTATTTCCCCATTCGTTAAAAATGGAATGTTTTCTTCTGCTATATTCGAGTAATTTATTAAATCGATGCACCGCTATGTGTTGAAAGTTAGCCCCAGTGAAACGAAGCGTTCGGACATCAAGCTATATCGAGGAAAGCTTCAGGTGACGGTCAGCGCTGCGTTGTATGACGCAGAAATGTCTCGGCAAGCGAAGGTAATTTGCGGATGGTTTCTTGCTCTTCGCGCGCTTTAGCTTGCTTGGCTTCTCTTTCCGCTCGTTTACGCTCTCTAAGTTCTTTATCCTTCGCCAGAGCTTCTCGGTATTTTTCGAGCACTTCTTGCCCGGTAAGGCCATCGAGAGATTGAAGGTTAATAGATATGAGCGTTTCAGGGCTAGCACCGTCGTTTTTGCTATCAAATGAGCCAACCATAGAAGTCCATGCGTTTTGTCCTCCGAGTGAGTAGTACATTAGGGCTTTGGCAAATTCATCCTGTTCCTGTTCCGTCATATCAGCAGTAATGCTTTGAGCAGAACTCTTTATGGTTTCTTGTGACGTGGAATCGAGCGTGTTTGGGTCGAGACACCCAGTAAGTAGAAGTAAAAATATCGTGACTAGGGCAGTGTTCTTCATGGCATCCTTTCTCATGTGATGTTTTTTAAAATAAAGTACCACACTCTCAATCGAAATTGCAGATTGCAGATTGCAGATTGCAGATTGCAAGGAAAACCATAAACATATTAGATAGTGTAAACATGCATTTAAGTGATAAACACGTTATATCGAACTTAACAATTAAATGTTTAAGATGTCATCAGTAATAGGTCATACATCAATGCCGAAGCGCGATGAAGCAATGAAATACTTAACGAGGCTTGGAAATGGTTGGACGCTTCGCGTTGCGCTTCCCAGGTCAAAGGGAGAAGAATACATATATGGTCGTTTTTTAGATAAAGACTATGGATCGAAAGAAGCTTCGCTTGTTGCTGCTCAGAAACAAAGAGATAACGACGCAGAGTTAATTGGCGCCGATAAAAACTGGGTTCGGCAAAAAAAGGCAGATGCGACAAAGTCAGACCTGATCACAGGTTTATCTGAAGTGAGAACCGTTGAACATCATAAAAATGGGTCTGTATACGAGAGAACCTATATTGTTGCATACCATCCAGTTAAATGGCGTAATACCAAAAAGAAGTTTATGTACAAAGACAACCCGACCAGAGCGAATAGCAGAACCAGAGAGGTTGCCATTAAATGTGCTGAAAAGGTGCGCAAAGATTGGGAAAAAGAATTAGGGATGGTGTCTTAATAGCTAAGTGTCTGAAGTATAATAAGTTCACGCATGATAACAAGCATTATCATGCGTGAATGTTGACCTTCATCGCTGAGTTACGTAACCCATACCCGGCTCGTTGGACTGGAGCTTCCACCATAACTCGACAAGCATTTAAATATTAGGCGCTGAAGTACAGATTATTGACTACCTACTTCTGCTTTGTGCGCAAAGCGGAAGTTGGCCGATTCAAAATGTAATGGCACCCATGAGCGAGAAGCAAACGTTAGAGGAGCCTCCGTTGTAGACTAGCTATCTGATCGTATACCGGTCGTTCAGATAACCACGATCCACTGCCAATTTCTGTCACTCTGGTCAGTTTACTTACTAGCCCAACAAGGCACACTACAGACTTTTACATTAGCAAGGATGCTGATGTTAGCTGCTGAACAACGCACCTATCAACGCCACCGTCCAGAGCAAACATTGCTCTATCAGCTTGTTGAGAAACATTACCCTGCCTTCGCAGAGATGATGCAATTTCAGGGAAAGCCATTGCCATACCATGTGTTCAAAGAGTTTGAAGAGTTTCTCAAGTGTGGTCGACTTGAGCATGGATTTCTGCGCGTAGTCTGTGATTACTGGCAACTCATGCAGAGCGCCACCACTCACAGAATCACTGCATACCACGCAGATTGATGACTATGAAATCCAGAAAGATTTTGATTTTGGCGCTTAAGAGCGCTACCACCAATACAGCTTGAACACTTATACGCATGAAACAAGCATTAAAACCAGCTGCCATAAAGAATAGTAAATAGTGGTTGTTTTAATTTTACTCAAAGCCTTCGGTTATCCGCCTGCAGACACGGTGAACAAACGAGTCCTGAGATAAAGAAAAAGGAAAGCAGTACCAAACATGCTTTCCTTTTTTATTCGGTTTGAAGTTAATCTTTACTTCAGAAGATCAACGATAGCTTTGCCTACACCATGAGCGCTCGTCGGGTTTTGACCTGTGATGACGCGGTCATCGACGATGATAAGCTCTTGCCATGGCTGCACTTTCGAGTAACGCGCTGCGCCACGAGCCAAAGATTCTTCCAATAAGAATGGGATGTCGTTGATGGTGCCAAAATCAATCTCTTCTTCGCGAGTAAAACCAGTCACTGACTTAGATGCAAGCAGCTTCTCACCATTGCTCAGCGTAATTGGTAGTAGGGCACCCGGGCCATGACAAACTGCTGCGACAATACCGCCATCTTCATAGTGCTTTGCCGAGATCTTAGCGAAGTCTTCGTTGTTTGCTAGATCTGAAAGCAGACCAAAGCCACCTGGGTAGAAGATAGCATCGTAGTGATCTCCATTGATTTGCGATACAGGAATGGTGTTGTTCACGCGGTTTTGGAAATCATCATCCGCCAAGATTTTTGCGTTTACTGCATCGCCTTCGATGTCTGTTCCGTATAGAGGAGCCTGGCCACCTTTGATAGAAGCTAAGTCGTAATCAAAGCCGGCATCCAATAATTCGCTCAAGGCATGCGTTAGCTCTGGCGCGTAAGTTCCGTTTGCTTGGTCAGTTTCACCTAGTGTTGCGTGGTTTGTAACGATAATCAGTACTTTCTTCATGATGGTGTCCTTTTAAGGTGGTGTGTATTTGTTGAATACCTTCATACTAATTGCTAAACATATGGTTGATAATAAGCTTAATCTGCAAAACATTATTGCTAAATAGCAAAGGTGGTTATGGAAAGTTTCGAGGGTATTAATGAGTTTGTTACGGTTGCGGAGAGCAAAGGGTTTTCTGCCGCGGCAAAACAGTTGGGATGCAGCACCAGTCACGTGAGTCGCCAAGTCACGAGGTTAGAAGAGCGGTTAGGTGTCGCTCTTCTAGCGCGTTCAACAAGAATGGTGAGTTTGACTGAGGCTGGGCAGGCGTATTACCAACAGTGTAAGGAGTTAGTGATTGGGCTTCAGCAAGCAAATGAGACCTTAACCACACGGCAGACACAATTAAGCGGCGTACTAAGAGTCAGTGCTGCAGGTGCATTTTCTGAAAATCATGTCGCTCCCGCTTTGATGGCGTTTGGTAAACAACACCCCAATCTCACGGTAGAGATTAACTTCAACACCAGCATGGTTAACTTTATTGAAGACGGCTTTGATTTTGCGATTCGTTATGGAAGGCTCAGTGATTCGGGTTTAATCGCAAGAAAGCTGGTAGACCGTCCAATGGCAGCGGCTGCAAGTCAGAGCTATATTGACGAACATGGCTTACCAACGCACCCGGAGCAGCTTAAACATCACAGCTGCATCATCACAAACAAAGACGTTTGGCTGTTTGAGAAAGACGGACAGCTGTTAGACGGAGTGAAGGTACAAGGTCGATGGAAAAGTAATAATGTCCACACGGTTCTGCAAGCCTGTACCGAAGGTTTAGGTATTGCCTATTTGCCAAAGAGTAGCTTTAACGATGCTATTTCTTCTGGGCGTTTAGTACCGATACTTGAACCCTATTGGGGCAGTGGCAATAGTAGCTGGATTGTGTACCAAAACCGGCATTTCCTGCCATTAAGAGCGAGGTTGGCTATCGATTTTTTACTCGAATACTTCGCTGGCTGGCAGGAGTAAATTGGACGCTTTTTTACCATGTTCGAGCACCTTTCTGCGGCCATATATTTACTAGGTTGTGTCGCTAGGATTGTGTATTGGTTTGATTGTTAAACATGCTCTTTTTAGAAGGCGCCATCACCCAAGCAGATGCAAAAATTAAGTTCAGTCGGGTTAAAGCCCCGAGTCACACCGATATGGAGCATCTTGTTCATGTCATCAGTCACAGAATTGCCGCATACTTGGAAAAGGCAGGGTTAATTGAGCGAGATGTAGACAGGGCTTTTTTGGCTTTTCCGCTAGAAGACGAAGATGGACTTTTGCACTTACAAGCTTCCTCAGTGAACTATCGCATTGCTGTGGGCAAAGGTATAGGCAAGAAAGTATTTTCGCTGCAAACGTTGCTTGCAAAAGATGAAGATAACTATGGGCAATTGGCAAAAATAAACGGATTTAGTTTACATGCGGGAGTGTTCGCTGACACCCATCAAAGCGATAAGCTAGAGCGTCTTTGCCGATATATCGCAAGGCCTGCTCTCAGTGAAAAACGACTAAGCCTCACCTCCACTGGTAACGTCAGATATGAACTCAAGACGCCCTACAAAGACGGAACCACTCATTTTTTTCGTCGATTGACTTCATTGGTAAGCTGGCAGCATTGGTACCACCACCTAGACTCAACCTCCCCCGTTTTTACGGGGTATTCGCTCCCAATGCTAATGTACGCGCAGAGGTCACGGCGTCGAGACGCGGAAAGAACAGTCCTCTTTTAGCCGAGCACCTAAAAGACTCTGACAAACCTTATCATGCAGAGCGCCACCACTTACGGAATCACTGCATACCACGCAGATTGATGACTATGAAATCCAGAAAGATTTTGATTTTGGCGCTTAAGAGCGCTACCACCAATACAGCTTGAACACTTATACAAGCATTAAAACCAGCTGTCATAAAGAATAGTAAATAGTGGTTGTTTACTTATACTCTTGCACCGCACCGGTTGATCTTGCCTCACTCCGCTGAGTACCAAGCTTGTAATTATGATTTTTTTTGCCCTTCTTCCAAACGGGCAAGCCTGAGCGACATTCGCCGGGCGACAATCTGAAAGAGGAGTAAAACATGGCAAACGTATTTATTGTCGGTGCAGCAGGTAAAGTGGGTTCACGTTTAGTGAAGCGGTTAAGTGACAACGACCATCAGGTCACGGCCATGCACCGGAAGCCGGAACAAAGCGAGAGTCTGAACGGGCTGGGAGGGAAACCCTGCCTTCTCAGTATCACAGATGCCAGCGTCGACAGCTTAGCTAAAGCAATGAAAGGCGCTGATACCGTGGTGTTCTCCGCCGGTGCCGGTGTGGAGTTAACGAATGCCGTTGACGGTGAGGGACTGGAAAAATCGGTAGATGCCGCGCAGGCTGCCGGTGTGAAGCGTTTCATTCTTGTTTCGGCATTCCCGGACGCTGGCCGGGGCAAACATATATCAGAAACCTTTGAAAACTACATGCGGGTGAAGCGTCTGGCAGATGTGTATCTGGCGCAAAGTAAACTGGACTGGGTCATCCTCCGGCCAGGCACGCTTACGCTGGAAGAGGGAACCGGAAATGTAAATGCCGGGCTCGCCATTAAATATGGTGATATTTCAAGGGATGATGTGGCTGAAACGCTGCTGGCTATTATCGAAAATGAGGGGATCAGCCGTAAAATTATTGAGCTGACTGAAGGCGAAACCCCCGTCAGGGAAGCCATCGCGTCGGTTCCGGCCTGATTATGGAAATTAAGAAGTAAATCATGATGTCTCTCTGCACCTGCGCAGCAATGCACAGGTGCAGAGAACACAGCATCAGCGCTTAATTATTCTGCAATGATAGCGTCGAAGCCGGCTTTAGAGGCGGCTACAGCATCCATAGGAGAAAGTCCGTCAGGATAGACTTCCTGCTCAATGACAATCCATTCAGCACCACCATCTAAAACTGTCGCACGGTAAATCGCAGACCAGCTTATATCGTCTTTGCCGATAATGGGTAGCAAGTCACTGTCTTCCGGCACATCAGATTTAAAGTGAGTGGTTAATGTTCTGCCGGGATAGCGACGAACGAAAGCAATTGGGTCTTTGTCAGCGTGTACGGTCCAGCCCACATCCTGCTGCAAAATGACTGACTCAGGCGTATGACTGGCAATATAGTCAAAATAGCTGGTATCGCCGTAATTTGCCCATTCCTGAGCATGGTTATGAAAACCAACCTGCATGCCATATGGTGCCAGCGCTTCAGATAAATCAGTAAGTTCCGCAGCGAATGCTTTAACATCATCACCGTTAAATGCGCGGTCATCCCAGGGAATGATCAGAGCATCAATACCCAGCGCCTGATAAAACTCAACGGTGTCTTCCAGATTATCCGTTAACTGCGGAGTTTGCACGTGTGCGCCACTGGCCGTTAAACCAACGGAAGACAGATACGCTTTCAAACCGGCAGGATCGTCTGCGTAGGGACCGAAGTCGCCGGCGAATTCAACACCGTCAAAGCCAAGAGCTGCAAGCTTTTCCAGCGTCCCTTTAAAGTCGTCTTTCAATGCGTCTTTCACCGACCACAGTTGCACGCTGATTTGCGGAGCAACAAAAGCTTGTTCTGTCTCCGGGGCTGTAACCTGTGCAGCCGGTTCAGATGCAGTTTGCTTGTTCTGAGCGGGTTGTTCACTGCAACCACCCAGCAATGCCGTTGCGCCCAGGCCAATAGCCAGTGCTACTGGAGAGAGTCGCTTCATTGTTTTAGTCATCATAGTCGTCCTGATTTGAATTCTTTTACTGCGTAATCAACTGCTCTGGCAGTAATTGCCATAAAGGTTAACGAGGGATTTCCCACGCCAGTAGAACAGAAACTGGCACCGTCTGTAACAAATAAATTCGGTACGTCATGAGCCTGGTTATAGCCGTTTAAAATGGAATCTTTCGGGTCCCGGCCCATTCTGGCTGTTCCCACTTCGTGAATAGCCAGGCCCGGCACCTGACCCAGAATACGCTGTTCAATATTATTGAAGCCGGCTTTTTCCATCATCGAAGAGGCCACTTCCAGCGCACTTTGCATCATGGCGTTTTCGTTATCTGACCACTTGCAGTTAATATTTAACTGAGGAATGCCCCATTTGTCTTTTTTGGTACTGTGCAGCGCCACCTGATTATCGTGACGGGGAAGCATTTCACCCTGCGCCTGCAGGCCAATTCCCCAGCCGCCAGGATTATGTAACAGTGACTTAAAGGACTTTCCAAAACCATCCATACTGCCCATTGACTGCCAGTCAGCACGGGATGCACTGCCAGCTAACGCATAACCCCGTTTGAAGTCTTTATGGTAGCGGCCGGGTTCATAATGGAAGTTAGGAATATACAGCGATGCCGGTCTGCGGCCGGAATAATATTCTTCTTCATAGCCGTCAATGCTGGCTGTTACCAGTGCATTGTAATTGTGGTCCATCAGATAATGGCCAAGTACGCCGGAGCTGTTAGCAATACCGTCGGGGAATTGTTTAGATGTGCTGTTCAGCATGATCTGAGTGGTCCCCAGAGTGGAAGCACATAAGAACACCACTTTGGCGTAATATTCCCGCTGTTTCAGGGTATCGTTGTCGATAACACGTACACCCTTCACGCGATTGGTTTTCTCATCATATATCAGGCTTTCCACCACGCTGTTTGGGGCAATGTATAGATTACCTGTTTTGGCTGCAGCGGGCAGGGTAGCGCTTTGTGTTGAGAAGTAAGCACCCAGCGAGCAGCCTTTCTGACATTCGTTTCTTGCCATGCACTGTGCACGGCCCATTTCCAGATGGATTTTCTGAGGCTTTGTTAAATGGGCGCAACGGCTTATGATGACCGGTTTGTCCGGCTCTGCTTCCGCCATTTTAGCGGTGAAATCCAGCTCGGGTTTTGTCATTTCAAACGGCGGTAAGAATACGCTGTCCGGCAATTGTGGCAGGTTCGCCGCAGCTCCGCTGATCCCCACGAACTTTTCTACATACTCATACCAGGGCGCTAAATCCTTGTAGCGGATGGGCCAGTCATTGCCGTGGCCATCTTTCTTATTTGCTTCAAAGTCGAAGGCACTCATACGGTATGACTGACGGTGCCAGAGTAACGATTTACCCCCCAGCTGATTAGCTCTGATCCAGCTGAAATCCGTCCCTTCCTCTGTACTGTAAGGATAATCTTTATCGTTACCAAAGAAGTGTTTTGTCCCGTCATGGAAGGCGTAACACTGCTTTTGGATTTTGTATTGCTCATCAGTAAGTTCTTTTGCCACCTTGGTACGGTTGGCATATTCCCAGGGCGGTACGGCTTCTGAGATATAGTCTTTGCGGTGCTCAACGACACGGCCACGCTCTATCATAAGCGTTTTCATGCCTTTTTCGGTCAGCTCTTTTGCCGCCCAGCCTCCGGTAACGCCTGAACCAATTACGATGGCATCGTAAACTTCTGAAGATTCATCTATATACATTTCTTTGTTCATTTCGGTACTTCCGGCTAGTAATAAGCTTTAGAGCTGTAAGCGCTGCCCACAGAGGCAAGTGGCACCGAGCCCTTGAAACCGCCGGGTAAAGGCAGGTAGGTCAGTTCTTTTGTCGCGCCCGGCTGAGATGTGTAATAACCAAACACGATCAGGCTTTTAAGGAACTTGAACGTGCCCTTTTGAGCGGCAGAAAAGGGGGCTTCTGCTTTCTCCAGGGCAGTTAACAAGCGCAATTGGGACGCTTCGTTCAAGAGGAAAAACTGCTTAGCGCCAAAGGATGTGGCGTTCTTATCAATGCTGGCAAGCAGTGCGATAGCTGACTGTTGTTCATCTTCGCCGTACACCACGCTTAACTGATGATCGATAAAGTGGTGACACATGACCTCAGCAGCACCGGGGGTGCTGGTTTGAGGAATAGTCAGCGCGCAAATCCGGCGCAGGGTTTCTAATGCATTGACGCTCAATAATGCCGGTGATGCCGCAGTGGCATCGCCTCTGAAGTGTTGAGCGGCAGCGATGGCATTGCCGCTTAACAGGGAAGTTGCGCCAATGCCCCCTACAGCGGTAAGTGTTTTAAGAAGTTGTCTTCTATTCATCATGGGTCCTGAAAATCCAACTGGTGTCCGGAACGTTTTATTTTTGTGATGCTGTGTAAATTGATTTAACAATTTGCGGAGTACCTTAGCGTATTTATGTAACCGGTTTCAATAATTTCTATGTTTCGTTGTTATATTTCATTTTAACTTATTGAATAATATATCTTTATTGATGGCTGTTGTGGTTTTTGTTGCTGATAACGGTTTCTTTAATTGAATAGTGTTCCGTAGTTTCGTCTTAAAAATAATACCATTCATCGCGGAGCCTTTTAGGCTTAATCCGCCTTTTGATGGCATGAAAAACCACCTTTTTAATAAGGCTGATTTTAGTTAAGTTTTTGAATTATAACGTTTTTTAAATTGTGTAAATTACGTGAGTATACTGCCTCCAATTTAGGTTGTGCTGTAAAATTGCTGTTATTGAAAAGTAAATTTTAATGTAATAGATTGCCTCTGATGAAAACGGTTACATTACGGGTGTGGTATCGGGAGGACACGAAATTGCACCCTTTTTAAGAAAATTTTTCGCAATTAGGGACCAGAGATGAAAGAGACATTTGACGGAAAACATGGCGTGAAACGTTCGGTGTTGGCATTGTGCGTACTAGCGGCCATCCAACCTGTAACAGCCTTCGCACAAGAGACAGAAGTACCTGATGACAGTGATATCGAAGTGATTAACGTCAGCGGTATCCGTGGCTCTCAGGAAGCTTCCATTTTCAACAAACGAACGGCAGCCACTGTTGTAGACTCTATTGCTGCAACCGATATCGGTAAACTGCCGGATGTAACAATTTCAGACTCTTTGCAGCGTATTTCCGGTGTGCAAATTCGCCGTACTGCGGGCGAGGGTGGTTCACTCAATATCCGGGGATTACCTCAAGTAGTCACTCAGCTGAACGGTGAACAGTATCTTGGTGCAAACTCTGTTGTATCCACTCAACCTAACTTCAGCGATATCCCGTCACCTCTGTTCCGTGGTGCTGATGTATTTAAAAATGCCACAGCCAATCTGGGCAATGCCGGTATCACCGGTACTGTTAACTTAAAAACTTATCGTCCGTTTGATTTTGAAGAAGGCTCTACCTTCAGCGGTGCAGCAGAAATGCAACGTGGCGATGAAACTAAAAAGAACGATCCTAATTTATCTGCGTTGTATAACTGGCAGAACGGCGATGTGGGTTTCATGATCTCCGGTACCTACGCCAATGTGAATCTGGCGAACTCGTATAATGGTATCAATACCGGCAGCCCGGGCGATGCCGGCTGGACCGACCGCACCAGTGCAGCGGAAGTTGGCGTGGACGGCCGTGATGGCCGCGTTACCTTAGGTTCACAAGGTTTTTCTGCCTGGAATCAGGGCACTGAACGTGAGCGTCTGGGTCTGAATACATCCATGCAGGTAGATTTGGGTGAAGGTTTTGTTTTCACCGCAGATGTGTTCTATACCGAGCAGGAAGAATACAACCGTAAAGTCGGTTTAAGTGCGACCAACAAGTGGGGCCCCCGCGGCTGGTTTACGCCAACACAGGAGCGTGCCACCGGTGCAATGATTGACGGCGGCGAAATGTATTCCTGGCAAACGGCTGAGCTGTATCCGTCACGTCTGAAGTCATTCACTCAGAACGATGTGTACAACAACAGTTCTACCAACATTAACCTGCAATTAGATTACGATAACGGCGGCGCATTCAGTGGTCAGTTCCGTGCAATTATCGGGCGTGCCTCGCAGGAACACCGTCACGGTTATAACGAAGGCGATATGACCAACGGGTCAACCACGCTGGGTCGTACAACTAACCTGGTTCCGTCTGACAAGTGCGGACCCGATGATGTGGTTGTGGGCGATGACGGCGGCTGTCTGCAAGCTATTAATGCTATGGGCTACAGCGAAAATCCGCATTTGACTTATGACACTACCGGTGAGCACCCTGTGTGGAGCGGCTTTGACCGTTCACTGGCCGGCGGCCTGGGTGACGGCGCGACCATCGCAGATTACATGGGCAATTTGTCCAGCTACAACATTGGCGCTTTCAGCTCTGAGAACAATGAAAACTCAGAAGGCGACATCAACGCCTTTAGCATGAAAGGCAAATATTTGTTCGACAGCGGTTACGTGACCAGCATCGAAGGCGGTATCCGCTATGGTAAACGCAGCGCAGACTACGAGCGTTATCACCTGTTTTCACCGGTACAAACCGCCGGCTGTATGGCACAGTGGAAAGCGACAGACGTATTGCTGAATGCTGATGCGCCAGCGTGTTCAGACGGCGAGATGGTAAACGGCGAATTCATGCCTTATGCCGCTCTGGAAAGCATTCCTCTTGATCAGTACAACAACGTGGTACAGGTCACAGACTTCGGTCCTGTCTCCGGTATTCCTGCAATTTGGGCGGTTGATCCTGCAGATTACGATGATCCTGAAGCCTTCCATAACCGTGTTTTCGGTGAGTCGGTAAAACAAATCGTTCCCGGTTCCAGCTTCAGCGCTGATGTGGCTGAGCTAAGCTACTTCCTGCAGGCAAACTTCGAAGGTATGGACGGTTTAATGACTGGTAACGTGGGTATTCGTGTTATTGAAACTGACCTTACTGTGAAGCAGAACATTGCCGGTGACAACCTGCCTTATAGTGGTACCGCTATTGATACAGGCGATGTGGTTTCAAGCCGTGACTATACTGATGTGTTACCAACACTGAACCTGTCTTACAGCATCACGGACAACGTAATTGCACGTTTTGCTTATTCAGAAAACATGACACCGCTTAACCTGAATCAGTACGGTGAAGGTTTAACGTTAAGCAATGCGTTAGATTCAGTAGAAGGCAGCCCGACACAAGGTCAGTTCATTGTGACCGGTGGTAGCCTAGCTGGTAATCCGCAGCTTGATCCATGGCGCTCGACTAACTACGACGTGTCGTTAGAATGGTATCCCGGTCAGGCCAGTATGGTATCTGCTGCACTATTCCGTGTTGAAATTGACAGCTTCACTGTGAACCAGACGGTAGACATGGAAATGCCTGATGCGGACGGTATCGTGCGTCGCAGCGTACCAATCACTACGCTGGTTCAGGGAGACGGTGGTACGCTGGAAGGTTTTGAAATCGGTGCGAAAATCGCGTTCAGTGACTTCATCGAAGGTGAGTCTCTGTTAGCCAGCTTCGGTATGGATACTAACTTCACTTATTCACCCAGTGAAGGTTCCGGTACTGACATTTACGGCGAAGAGAATATGTTTAACGACAACTCTGAGCGTCAGCTTAACGTTATCGGCTGGTATCAGGGCGACCGTTTTGAAGCACGTATTGCTTACAACTACCGCAGCGAACGCTTAGCCGGTCAGGGTGGTTGGGGAGCACTGAACCTGTATCAGGCACCGACATCTTATGTGGACATTTCTGCCAGCTACGACATTGATGAGAATTTCTCTGTGTATGCGCAGGGCTCGAACATCACTGGCGAGTACGAAGACTATTACCTGCAATGGGAAGATCAGTACGCCTTCCAGAACTACTATGAAACGCGCTACATCGTGGGCGTAAGAGCGAAGTTCTGAGCTTAAGCAGAAAGTCGTGAAGCGGGGGTACGATTAGTACCCCCGATGTTTTACACTGCATGAATTATTAAAAAAGCGTGAAGGGAGTTTGTTGAATTCCCTTACCATTCCAGCGTAGAAAGTATCGACTATGGCCACTATCCGTGATGTTTCCAGAGAGTCAGGCTTATCAATAGCCACCGTTTCAAGAGCTATCAGTAACCCTGAAATGGTCTCAAAGCAAAGTCTCCGCCGTGTGAATCAGGCGATAGAGAAATTGCAGTACCGGCCAAATCTCACCTCTCAAAAATTTCGCTTACAGCGCACTAACACCATTGTGGTGCTGGTACCTAACATTGCTAACCTGTTTTTCGCGCAGCTAATCAGTGGCGTTGAAGATACGGCTGCAAAACATGGTTTTAATGTGTTGCTCGGTGATACCCGTGACAGTGCCAGCCGGGAGCAGGAATTTATTCAACTGGTGGAAACCCGTCAGGCGGACGGATTAATTCAGCTGACTCCCCACAATGACAAAGCTGTTTTGCCTATTAAAGATGTAAAAGCCGTGAATGCGGCTGGCTCTGCCGGTACCCCTTACTATTCTGTTCGCATCGACAATGAAGAAGCCGCAGCCAAAATGGTGACGTATCTGGTCAGTCAGGGCCACCGCCGAATCGGTATGATTTCCGGCCTGAAAGACAACCTTCACTCCATGGCCAGGCAGGATGGCTATAAACAGGCGCTGGAAAATGCCGGCATTGCCTTTGATGAAGAGCTGGTGGTTGAAGGCGACTTTTCGTTCTGGTCCGGATTTAATGCAGTGAAGCATTTCGTCAACATGGATGAGCAGCCTACGGCGCTTTTCTGTGCTAACGATGAAATGGCAATCGGTGCACTAAAAGGCTTAAAAGAGAAAGGTCTGAAAGTACCGGATAACATTTCTGTCACCGGCTTTGACGATCTGGATATGGCCAATTACTGCGATCCTCCGTTGACCACCATCAGGCAGCCTGCTGTGAGAATGGGGGAAGAAGCTGCCGAATTGCTGTTCCGCATAATTGAAGGTGAACAGCCGAAACTTACCGAATACATTTTACCGTTTGAAATCATTATCCGGGAAAGCACGCGGGCGGTTAAATAGCACTCTTCTTGCTGCGTGCACGCCGGTTAACCTCAGGAAATTGAAATGAAAAAAAGCCTCTTGTGCATGACACTGTCCATTGTCATGTCAGTGCATGCATCCGCAGCAGAAATAGCGACGTTATTTACTGATCACATGGTGTTACAGCGTGACAAACCGGTCAATGTGTGGGGCACAGGTGCGCCCGGCGAAACTGTCCGTGTTGTGATAAATAACGTGGAACAAACCACAACGGTAACAGCTTCCGGGAACTGGACCCTTTCGTTACCGGCACAAGCAAAAGGCGGCCCTTATACTCTTTCTGTGCAGGGTGATAATACCTTGTCATTTGATGATGTGTGGTACGGCGATGTGTGGATTGCCGCCGGGCAATCCAACATGGAATGGGATTTAAAAGACCACGTTACAGGTAATGAAAAAGCACTGGCTGAAGCCGGTAATGCACGCATTCGCCTTTATGATGTGCCAAATACCCTGTCGCCGGAAGTGCAGACCACATTGCCTGAGAGCAAGTGGCAGGTCGCCAATGCCAGCACTGCGGGTGCATCCTCTGCCGTGGCCTGGTTTTTTGCTGAAAAAGTCTCATCAGAAGAAGATGTGATGGTGGGCATTATTGAAACTAACTGGGGCGGCACACCGGCTGAAGCCTGGATTGATTTGGCGACGGTTGAAACTGTGCCCGGCTACCGGGAACAGGCTGAAGCAGTAAAACGCAACCCTGACTGGGCAAAAACGCTGCGTGACAACGACACGCGAAATACCGAAAAGTGGCGCCGCATCGACAGTGAAGCCGTAGCATTGGCTACCGGTGCGGCTGAGGTTGATTATGATGACAGTCAATGGCCTGAAGTCACCCTGCCGAACAGTACACCGTTTACTGAATTTACCTGGTTGCGGCATACCTTCACGCTTACAGATGATGATCTGTCGAAATCTGTCACGATTAATGTGGGTGACATTGTTCAGAACGCTTTTGTGTTTATTAACGGTCACGTAGTTGCGAAAGAAGACTGGCGCAATGGTGATTCACTGCATCACCTGCCTGAAAAGTGGCTGCGGCGGGGAAAAAACGTATTCGCTATCCGGGTGACGAACGACTGGGATAACAAAGCCTATGTGGGCCGGCCGGCACAAATCTGGCGCGAAGTCGGCTCTGAGAAAGTTGATATATCCGGACAATGGCGGGGCACTAATACCATTGAACCCCCTGTTCCTGAGGTTGAAAACTACACCTTCACTCCCGGGTTTTTGTATAACGCGATGATAAATCCCTTGCTACCTTACCGGGTAAAAGGCGTTATCTGGTATCAGGGCGAAAGCAATGTCGATCGTCAGGAATACTACGCAGACTTATTTAAAACACTGATCAGGACATGGCGCAAAAAGGCGGATGGCGACACATTGCCATTCCTGTTTGTGCAGCTTTCAGCATTTTTGAAACCACAGGCCTTACAGCCCGACAGTGCATGGGCTTACCTGCGGGATGCACAAAAAGAGACGTTATCTCTGCCGGATACTGGCATGGCTGTGTCCATTGATGTGGGTAATCCGGACGACATTCATCCTAAAAACAAGCGGCCTGTGGGCGAGAGGTTATGGCGTCAGGCGGCCCGGCAGGCGTACGGCCATCAGGATACCGTAACGTCAGGGCCGGACTTTTCAGGTATGGATATTAAAGGCGATAAAGTGACGTTACGTTTCAGCAATGCTGAGGGCCTGACAACAACAGAAGGTAACGCACCTGCAGGCTTTATTATCGCCGGTGAAGATAAGCGGTTCTTTCTTGCTGACGCGGAACTGGACGGTGAGACGATTATATTAACTAATGCGAATGTGAAGAAACCTGTTGCCGTGCGTTATGCCTGGGCTGATTATCCGGTCGTAAATCTGGTGAACGGGGAAGGCTTACCCGCAGTACCCTTCAGAACGGACAACTGGACCGCTTCATCGGTAACCGCAGGGCAGTAGCGTCACACCGTTTGACGGGTTACATTCGTTAATACATTGTTTATTGACGACAACCGGTTTCAAAAAGGTAAAATGGTGACTGAGCCTCACCGGCCTTAATGGAACATGCTATGAAGTTGTCGTCTTTTGACGTTCTCGTCATTTCTGGCTATCTCTGTGTTGTCATTCTGCTTGGAATGGGAATAGCCAGATTTAACAAAAAAAACACAACAGATTATTTTCTCGGCCAGAATAAAATCCCCTGGCCGTTCCTCGGGCTGTCCAATGCCTCAGGTATGTTCGATATCAGTGGTACCATGTGGATGGTGTACCTGCTTTTTATCTATGGTTTGAAAAGCGTATTCATTCCCTGGCTCTGGCCCAGCTTTAACCAAATTTTTCTTATGATTTTCCTTTCCATCTGGCTGCGCAGGTCGGGTGTGATGACGGGGGGAGAATGGATACGGTTCCGGTTTGGCGAAGGGCGGGGTGCCACGCTGAGCCATATCATTGTTGTTGTATTTGCTTTGATCAGTGTGCTGGGGCTTCTTGCTTACGGATTCACCGGCATCGGCAAATTCGCTGCGGCCTTCCTGCCCTGGCAGTTAAGTGAAGATGTCAGGGTTAACGAAATGCTTTACGGCGCTTTGATCACCGGGTTTACTGCGCTTTATGTTGTCCGCGGTGGCATGGTGAGTGTGGTCTACACAGAGGTGTTACAGTTTTTAGTCATGACCGCGGCCTGCATTGCCATCGGTGTGATTGCAATGATGCAGGTTTCTCCGGATATGCTGGCTGCGGTGGTGCCTGAGGGATGGACATCACTGTCGTTTGGCTGGCAACTGGATTTGGATTGGCAAACGTTGTTGCCTGAGGCTAATGAACGGATTGCCGGTGACGGCTATTCACTGTTTTCGCTTTTTATCATGCTGGGGCTTTTCAAAGGCATTTTGCAAAGTCTGGCCGGGCCGGCGCCTAACTTTGATATGCAGCGTATTCTTGCTGCGCGCACACCATCAGAGGCGGCTAAAATGAGCGGTTTTGTCAGTATTGTACTGTTATTTCCCCGCTACATGATGGTCACCGGGCTCACCGTACTGGCGCTGGTTTATCTCACGCCGGCTTTAAAACAAATGAACAGCGCTGCAGATTTCGAGCAAATATTACCGCTGACCCTGGCCAATTTTATTCCGTCAGGTCTGCTGGGGCTCATTATTGCCGGGCTGCTGGCAACTTTCATGTCTACCTTTGCTGCCACATCAAACGCCGCGCCGGCCTATGTGGTCAACGATATTTATAAACGCTACATCAATCCTGATATACCGGAAAGAAAGGCGCTGAAACTCAGTTATCTGGTGTCTGTTCTTTTCGTCGTCTGCGGTTCGTTACTCGGGCTGTTTGTACCGTCACTCAACAGTATGGTGATGTGGCTGGTGTCTGCGCTATACGGCGGTTATACGGCAGCGAATGTGCTGAAGTGGTACTGGTGGCGTTTCAACGGTATAGCATTCTTTTGCGGCATGACGGCGGGAATTATTCTGTCAGTCTTTCTTATGCTTACGGACATTCAGCCGTTCTATGCATTCCCGTTTTTATTCGGTTTTTGCTTACTGGTGTGCGTTGGCGTCAGCCTGCTCACCCAACCGGATGATATGGAGGTGCTGAAGGTGTTCTATCAGAAAACCCGTCCCTGGGGCTGGTGGCTACCAGTCGTGCGGGCACTGCAGGAAGATGGCGTCGCAATAACGGCGAACAACCAGTTTAAAAAAGATGCCGCTAATGTGGTGGTGGGTGTTATCTGGCATACATCATTAACCGCAGCACCAATCTTCATGGTCATTAAAGCCTGGGAACCCTTTGTTGTCAGCCTGTCTGTGATAGCTCTGTGCACTGCGTGGCTAAAAATATTCTGGTGGGATCCGCTGAAGCGCACGGCGGAGTGACTGGCGCAGAGACTTTCTCTGCGCGCAGCATGAGTAAGGCGGTTACTTAACGCGGTAGAAATGCAAGACGACGCTGTTGGCTTTTCGCATACTGGTGGACACGATAACTGACTTATTCAGCCAGGCGTTGGGACTGTCTGAAGCGACTTCCAGTTTTGCGGCAGTACGCATATAGTAAGACGCTGCAGGCATGTCTTCTCCTTTAGCCAGTCTGGCCAGCACTTCAGGTGAAGCGGTGCGGATCCCTTCATTATGCACATAGATGATTTCGCCGGAGTCGGTTTGCAGGCTGTAATCCGCCACCAGATCAGCGGTTCCGTCCTTTCTCACTGTCTGCCAGTCGGCGCCGCCTTCCAACACCTTTCCATTGAGCTCGGGGCCGCGAAATTCACCGCCATTAATGCCGATAATCCGGCGTTTACCGTATCGTGTCTCACCGACTTCAAGGGGCGGATCAAGTGTTACAACGGCTTCAAAAAGAAACTCAAACTCCGGAGCAGGAATGTCGGCATACTGAGGTGAAGCTTTTGCATTGGCTGCCAGAGGAAACAACGAGAATGTTATGATGGCGGCAGACAAGTATTTCTTGAGTAGCGAAGTCATGGATATGTCCTTATTATTTGATGGTTTTTCAGGCAGTTTCATAGTGCCAGAGTTTGAAGTTTATGCAATCAGGGTGGGTCTATGACTGAAACGGATCCGGGCAAATTATTCAGTCCATTCACCGTTGCACGCTGTGTTCAGGGTTATTACCCCATGCTCCACGACCGGTAGTGCAACTTTATGCTGAAGCGAAAATTGTGATTGTCGGACAGGCATCCGGCATCAAAGCTCACGAAAACCAACAGCCCTGGAATGACGCCAGTGGCGATAAACTTCGCCTCTGGCTCGGGGTGAACCGGTCAGCATTTTATTCGTCTTTATTTACTCACCTGCCCATGGCATTTTGCTTTCCGGGCTACAAGAATGGTGCAGATGCACCACCGCCTAAAATCTGTTCTGCCACCTGGCACAAACCGGTTCTCGATCAGTTGTCCCCTGAACTCATGATCCATATCGGGCGCTACTCACAGCAATATTATTTTCCAGAGTACAAAACGTTAACTGATGCTGTAGAACAAACAGCATCATCAGGTTCGGATGCTATGGTGCTACCCCATCCGTCAGGCCGCAATAACCGCTGGCTGGCGAGGAATCCCTGGTTTGAAAAGAGGGTGCTGCCTTTACTCAGAGAGAAGGTTGCAGCGATCCTTGCCTGACGCTCGTCACAGGCCGGCCAGGCTGGCTTGTATGATGAAAACGTATGAAACCACATATCCATGTTGATCACCGGGCATTTTTCCTTCCCGCATAGCTAATTAGATTTAAGTCTAATTTCCGGTGTTGTGTCCACCGGACAACTGACCTGCCGGTTTATAAAAAAGGAACGAACATGGATGCACAATATCACCCCGGACTGTTGCGCTCTCACTTGGCGTCGCATTCATTGCTTCCCTGACGGCGCTGGATATGGCGGGACGCCTGCGTGCGACTAAATGCATCGCCTCACATTTATGGCTGACCGGTGGTGCGTTTTCCATTGGCGTCGGGATCTGGTCCATGCATTTTATCGGCATGCTGGCAATGGATATGTCCACCCGGGTGATGTACGACATTCTTCTGACCCTGGTATCTTTTCTGGCAGCCATTCTCACTTCCGGCCTCGCTCTAGCGGTGGTTCGTAATGGTAAACCGACTGCCGGACCGCTGGCGGCTGGTGCTCTGCTGATGGGAACCGGCGTGTGCATCATGCATTACGTGGGAATGGAGGCCATGCAAATGCATGGTGAACTGAGTTATGACCCGTTTATTTTTGCCCGCTCTGTGCTGATTGCTGTAGGCGCGTCTGCTGCTGCACTCTGGTTAGTGTTCAGCCTGAATCCTGTTGCTACTCAACGTCCTTCCTTCTGGTATCGGGTAGCAGCCGGTATGGTGATGTCAGTGGGGATTGCCGGTATGCACTACACCGGTATGGCGGCAACCATTTATCCTGAAGGCATGCATATGATGCCGGTGGATGGCTTGTCTCCCGGCAGACCTCGGCATCAGTGAGCATTATGTTAAGCGCTCTGGTGCTGTCTATTTACGATACTCACCTGACATCGAAAAACGCCCAACTGGCGGCGTCGCTTAGTGATGCAAACCGTGAATTGAAAAGCATGGTCTACCGTGACTCGCTGACTACGCTCCCAAACCGGTTGCACTTCGAAGAAAAAATCGAGGAATTGCTGCAACAGGGCAGTGACTCTTTCAGTGTGTTCTTCGTCGACCTGGACCATTTCAAGAATGTGAATGACTCGCTGGGCCATCATGTGGGTGACTTATTGATCAGGCAATCGGAAGTATAAGAAGAACAAACGCTATTTATTACCCTTTATACCAGCTGAATTAAAGACTTGTTTCGCGTACTCAGATTGGAGTTTGGTAATGAAGTGATGAACTAATTGTCCGCTACATAGTTGAGTTCGCAGGCCATTGGTACTGAATAATTGTTCGTGAAATGTGAAAGATGGTGCCTCAACAAGTTAATGCTCAAGCTCTATTTTGCGGTAGGACTTTTAAGCCCCTAAATCAAAATTTCGCTGAATGACAAAGTCTTCAAATGACGGTAGTTCTAGGGAAGATGCGATTAAGTCCCAGATGTGAGATCATAGCAGTATAGTAAATCGTAACGACCAAGACCGATGAACCAACAGTTAACTTTTGCCGACAGTGAGTTTACCAGCAAGCGCCGTCAGACCCGTAAAGAGATATTCTTATCCCGGATGGACAACTTGTTGCCGTGGACTCAACTGCTGGAAGTGATTGAACCCTTTTATC